>CAYHHJ010000081.1:0-4738 GCA_964356405.1 uncultured Candidatus Peribacteria bacterium
AATGGCTATTACCACAGCCTTCCAAGCTGTTGACAGGGGTTCGATTCCCCTCACCCGCTCCAAATTTAGCCCTCAGAGTAGACTCTGTGGTTTTTTTGTGTTATGGTTCGCATCTCTTTAAGGTTACAGAATGTTTGGGCAGCTGAATTCTGAAGGACTACAACAATTGGTGGATGACTTAAAAAGCATTCACGCTAAGCCGTGTGGAAAAGCACATGAGAATCCAAATCTGGATATAGATTCGTTCGCCTGCCCCATGCAAAAGCGGAATGCCTGCTGTGGGCACGCGGATACTACTTACGCAGAAACACATGATTTGCTGAAAAGAGGATTGGTCAGCGTTGCGCAGATGAGGCTTATGGATCCGAGTGAAGCAAGTAGACATGAATGGGCGCTCGATTCGACTCGGCGAGCCTTCATAAGTTTGGACCTTTTAGCTGCCGGCTTTTATGAAGTAGATCAGTTAGGAGTGGATCGACATATTAAAATCAGTGCTTCTACTTACGATGCCTTCGCGGCCGGCACAGGCAGCCTTGCACTGATTAAAGAAACTGAACTCCAGCTGGCACAGGAACGATTGGACTTGCGGGATAAGCTAGTCGAACTTTTGGAGGGTGCTTTATAATAAGATTGCTGGACGTGGGAGCTGAACTTGGGTAATTTATCGGCATGGATTGGATTTCAATGATCATGATCGTCGGTGGACTCTGTTTGTTCGAAACGGTGAGCAGCATCGACAACGCAATTATTAACGCGGAAGTACTCAGCACCATGGGAGCTAAAGCCCGACGTTGGTTTTTAATGTGGGGAATTTTGTTTGCGGTGTTTGTGGTTCGCGGACTTTTGCCTTGGCTGATTGTGTTCTTTACGGCGCCGGAACTTGGATTCATTGGGTCACTCACGGCTACTTTCAGCAGCGACCCTGCGGTGATTGAAGCCATTGAAAAATCAGCGCCTATATTGCTGAACGGAGGAGGTGTGTTTTTGATTTTCTTGTTCTTTCACTGGCTGTTTTTGGAACCGAAAAACTATGGGCTGCGTGGCGAGAAATTCTTCCATGCCCAAGGAGTTTGGTTCTACGCAGTGGTATCTATTTTGCTCTGCCTCATTGTTTGGTTCAGCCTGGATATCAACCCCAATATGGCGTTTGGCGCCGTGGTGGGTTCAACGGCTTTCTTCATAACCCACGGGTTTAAAGAGAACGCCGAAAAAGCTGAACAGAACATGCTTCAAAAAGGTGGCATGTCTGACGTGAGTAAGATTTTGTACCTGGAGGTGATTGATTCCACTTTCTCCATTGATGGCGTGCTGGGTGCCTTTGCGTTTACGCTTTCAGTGCCACTGATTCTGCTTGGAAATGGGCTCGGTGCCATTGTGGTACGGCAGCTCACTATGGGAAATATCGATCGCATCAAAAAATACATCTACCTAAAAAATGGAGCGATGTATTCTATCTTGATACTGGGAGGCATTATGCTGGCTCATAGTTTTGGCGCGCACATCCCTGAATGGGTTTCCCCTGTGACGACATCTGCAGTGATTCTGTTCTTCTTCTTGAAGTCGAAGAGGGCCATTCCTTTTCTTCCTAAGGAGGCCTAGTAAATTCCCGAGACTCAAAAATCGCCCTAAATGTTTCTAATCGTATTTCGGCATCAGGTGAGAGCTTAGAGTAAAGTTTCAATTCTTTGCAGAGATCGAGCTTTTACTTAATCCGTTGATCGTACCCCGAGAGGTAAACCGGCCGGAAAAAGGTATCTGTCTATTCCTTCTTTCTGAGTACTTAAACCCACTGCAGAACGAGGTGATAGTGGCCAACGTATCTTTGGGAAGATGACGTCCATCCAGGCTTATTTAGCGATTAGAAACTTAGGGCGCAGGAGGTTAAAAGTGGTGCTACACCTGATGGCTGATCCAAAAATTGGGTCGGGGGTTCCATCGTAGGAGCTTTATACCTTTTGTGCCTTAAGTTTCTTCCGTGTTTTCAAAGATCATCATATTATTGTACCACGACTTTCTGAATATTGCAAGGGCCTTTAGTGGAGAATCTTTAGTCGGATAGTATCCTTAATTCATCCATTACCTCCGTTCTATGAAATTTAAAATTCTTTCTTTGGTGCTTCTGTCTATTTTTATGAGTGCTTGCTCGACCACAGGTGAGCCATTAGAGACCAGTGAACAACAAGAACCGGTGGATCCCGCTGTGGCAGAAAATGACCGGAACGCTGCGCGAGAAGCGGATCTTAATCAGATGGCTGTTGCCTTAGAATTTTACAATGAGGACAATGGTTCCTACCCCGCCGTGGGAGGATGCGTGGGAGAGGATTCAGAATTATTGGTCATGCTTCGCGATTATTTAGCTGCACTGCCAACCGGGCAAAGCGGCGTTGATACTTTGTGTAAGGATGAGTATTTCTACCAAGCTTATGCAGATGGATCTAGCTATGTGCTTGCTGCTGAGCTCGAGGAGGCGGATGGCTTCGAAACCTATATAGACGGTGTTTACTGCAACATACCCGATACAGCGTTCTTCACAGATGCTACTGTTCTGAGCGACTTGGCACTTGAAGGGCAGGTCTGTATCGAAGGACAAGAAACTAGTAAGTTTTACGTTTTGACACGTGAATCTAAATAGGATGCTCCTTCCTACTGGCGACAACCCTTACTTCACGCTTTCTTCAGAGCTGCTGCACGAACGCAAGTATGTGCGCTTTATGCGAGATATGGTGGAGATTGGCGACGTGAAAAAAGACTATAGCTACATGGTGGTGGACGACAGCGTGGGCATTGTGGCGCTGAATGAAAAGGGTGAAGTCGCTCTGGTGGGCCAATGGCGCTACCCCATTAAAGAATATCGTTGGGAAATTCCGGCAGGTATGGCGGAGCCGGGTGAAAGTCCGCTAGAGAATGCCAAACGTGAGCTGATGGAAGAATCGGGCGTGAGCGCGGCAAAGTGGACGGAGCTGGGTTCCTATCAAATGGACGGCTCCAAGATGCGACAGCACAATCATCTGTTTTTGGCAGAGGAGCTCACGGTGGGCGACAATGCGCCGATGGAAGACGAAAAATTAGAGCGACTGCTACTGCCCTTGGAGGCAGCAATCGCCCTAATTGAGTCTGGTGAAATTCGCGACGGACTAACCGTGATTGCGCTGCTTAGAGCTCAAGGGTATCTCCGTACGAAGGCACAATAACTTCTTTTACGCCGTTAGCGAGCAGGGCCGTTTTAAGGTCTTCGGCTGCCTGTTCTTCCCCATGAACGAGGATGAGTTTTTGGAGTCCTTGGATTTTGGTGGCGTAGTCCAGAAGGTCGCTACGGTCGGCGTGAGCAGAGTACGCATTCATGATTTTTACTTCCATTTTTACTTCGTGCGGTTTACCGAAAATGTTTACCGGGCTCATCTTGTCGATGATCTTACGTCCAAGGGTATTCACTGCTTGGTAACCCACAATGATGAGGGTGTTGCGGTGGTCTTCGATGGAGTTTTTGAGGTGATGTAAAATGCGTCCGTGTTCACACATTCCTGAAGAAGAAATAATGATACAAGGTCCGTTGTGATTGTTGAGCGCCTTGGATTCTTCCACCGATTGCGTGTAGTGGAGCTGAGGGAAATTGAAAGGATCGGTTTTGGAATCGAGGAATAGCTTTTGAGTTTCTTCATCCAGTACGCCGAGGTTCTTTTTAAACACTTCCGTTAAGTTTACAGAAAGTGGCGAGTCCACATAAATGGGTAGCTCAGGAATTTTGTGTTCGTTGGCGAGTTTGTGCAGTGAATAAATGATTTCTTGGGTGCGTCCGAGTGAAAAGGCCGGGATCAGGATCTTTCCTCCGCGAGCGGCGGTGTTTTTTACAATTTCAGCGAGCTTATCTTCGGCTTCGAGTATGGATTCGTGCAGACGGTTTCCATAGGTGGATTCCATCATCAAATACTCGGTAGATTCAATCTGATAAGGGTTGCGGATGAGGGGCATGTTTTGTCGTCCCAAATCCCCCGTGAAGGCAAGGCGTTTCACTTTGCCGTCGGCATCGTCTTTGATGGTGAGCACGGTGATGGCGGAACCCAAAATGTGTCCGGCTTCACGGAAACAGAGCATGATATCAGGATCATCGAAAAGATTCATACACGAATCGTAGGAAACGCCCTTCGTCATGGGCAGGGTTTTTTCCACGTCTTCGGTGGTGTACAAAGGCTCTACAAGGGGCTCCCCCGCTTTGGCCTTTTTTTCATTGAGGTATTCCACTTCATGCTCTTGGATGGCGGCCGAGTCGCGGAGCATAAAAGCGAGCAAATCAGCGGTTGGTTTGGTGCAATAGATAGGCCCGTTGAAACCTTGTTTCACCAGGTTTGGCAGATTCCCGGAATGGTCGATGTGCGCGTGTGAAAGAATCACCGCATCAATTTCCTTGGGATCAAAACCGAAGTTCTTATTTTTATCAATTTCATCGCTACGGCGTCCTTGGAACATTCCGCAGTCGAGCAGAATCTTTTTCCCGTTCACCTCCAAGAGATGTCGAGACCCCGTTACTTCGCGATCGGCTCCAAAGAAGTGGATTTTCATGTTTTTAGGTTGAATAAATCTTTAGATTATAGCACGATTTACTCTCTAGGTCTAGGCGCCGCTCCATCCACCAGGTCCACTAGTTGTTCCACCACGGTGAGTTCGCCATTTTCGATTTTGAGACCGAGGACGAGGCCGAGGCGGACGGCATCGGAGAAGTATTGATCGAAGACGAAATTGC
>CAYHHJ010000082.1:0-4724 GCA_964356405.1 uncultured Candidatus Peribacteria bacterium
TAAAAAATGGACAACTCCTCTGGCCCATGCGCGTGGCCCTCTCCAACGAGCAATTCTCACCAGGTACCTTTGAATTGATTCAACTCATGGGCAAAGAGCTCACACTAAAAAGGTTAACTGGAGCACTTGACAAAATACGCTAGAAGTCTTATTCTATTATAAGGCTTTTAACCAAAAGACCCTATGTCTACCACTCCAGAAACCGACCCAGCTGATGCTACCGTTGACCCTGTTCCTGCTGCACCAGCAGCACCGGACGCTCCCTCTCCTGCACCAGATGCTACAGATAAGCCTGAAGAAGACTCTGAAAAGACTGAATCCGAGCAGCTCGATAAAGCAATGGAACTTATCTCAAAAGTAGCCAAGGAAGGTGAAAAATCAGGAGTAGGAGTAGACGCACTTGCCGAAGCGGCATTCTTCTTTAGAAATTCCGTCCTAACTCGTCCTTTCTGGGCAGCTTGGAACCTAGCTCCTGCTGGTCTCCAAAGAGAACTAGCCATGGCTGAACAATCAGTTGTTGGAGAATGGTCTATGAGATATTTAACTCCATTGAATCCTCGAGCCTACTTCTTACCAGGCGTATTCTTAGCCGGTTTAGCTAGAACAGGAGTCCTTAAATTTAAGCTGAACACAGAAGAAGAAACCCAACTGAAAACAGAGCTGGGTGAAACACCCGAAGCAGCTGCAAAAGTTGCCTTCGAAGCTGGCGCTAATGAAAAAGTCATCGATAAAATCGTGCTGCCTGGTGAAGGGGTAACCAAGATAGTAACCGGCCCTCTTGGTAAAATAATCTCGGTTGTTCAACCAGAGCTGGCACCAGTTGTAGGCGTTGCAAAAGCGGGGGAGATGGTAGAAGGCGCACGAGATGGATATTTCTTGCAAATACGTGAACGCGTAAACGCTATGGAAGTAGAAGCCGCACAAAAAGAAGCGGAAGCAAAGGCAAAAACAGCCGTTCCAGATACCGTCGTTGTTGAACACAATGCCGTTGCTGCAGGTTTAGAACCAGAAGTTCACGTTCCTCCCCTGCCAGCCAACAACTCAGATCACTTTAGCGAAGTAAAGGCAGCGTAACACTTGAGTCACCTAAAGGCCGGGCGTACGCCCGGCCTTTTTAAAATCCTCTGGAATCGCAACTCGACTAACGGTATTATTAGATCTCCTCTTTAAAGACACAAAATGAACTTTCATGACCTGAAAATCATTGTCGGGCAGATCAAGAAGACCATGCGCTGCCAAAAGTGCGAAGGTAAATATGGTGATATCGATATTGAAGTGATCGGCAGTCTAAATTGTGACGAAAGCTTTTTTCAAGCATTCTGCCCTGATTGCGAAACCGAATCGGTGATCCACGTGAACATGCAAATTGAAGCTATGGAAGGCGACATGCCAATCCGTTTGGGCAGCGCTCCCCGCATGGAACAGATTTCTTCGAATGAAGTGCTCGACATGCACAACTTTCTCAAGGAATTCAAAGGGAACTTCAACGATGTGTTCCACCAAGAAAAGAATCAAAACTCTTAAATATGCGCCAACCTTTTAAATACGCACTAACGTGTGCGCTCGCCGCCCTCTTGCTGCTACCTGCTTGCGATCAATTATCGAAGGCAACAGAGGAAACCATTGAGGCCGGACAAAACCTAAAAGAAGAAGCCATTAACCTTAAAGAGGGCGTGGTTGAAACCGTGGATCAAGTGAACCAAGCCAAAGACTCCGTAATTGAAGCAACCCAAGCGGTGAATCAAGCCGTTACGGACGTGAAATCCATTGGAAACTGATGGAAGCCTTTTTAAAACAGATCTGGGAACGCGCTAAACAAAACCCAAAGCGGGTGGTTTTTGCAGAAGGCAATGAACCGCGCGTAAAGGAAGCCATTGAAGTAATTATGCGTGAAGGCCTGGCCGTACCCGTGACCTTTGGTGACCCAGCCAGCGACCCCCACTTCGAAGACTTTGTTAAAAAATTCATGGAACTGCGCGGTGCGACCGAAGAGGAAGCCCGCAGCAAACTCGCCACGCCCCATTACTTCGCCACCATGATGGTACAAGAAGGCCTGGCCGACGGCATGATTGCTGGCCCCACCGCCACTTCCCGTGAACGCATCCTGCCAGCACTCGAAATCATTAAAACCAAAGAGAAATTCCACAAAGTTTCGGGCTTCTTCTTTATGGTGCTGCCCTCCACAGTGGATGCCGATGCCGCCAACGGAGGCATTTTACTATTTGCCGACTGCGCCCTCAACGTCGATCCCGATGTACCTACCCTTGCAGATATTGCCATCGATAGTGCCGAAACCGCCAAACGCTTTGGGGTGGACCCAGTGATTGCGATGCTTTCTTTTTCTACCGCCGGCTCAACGGAGCATCCCCTCACCAAGAAAATTCGCGACGCCGCAGCGCTGGTAAAATCTCGCCGCCCCGACCTGCTCGTGGAAGGCGAAATGCAAGTGGACGCCGCCCTCATGGATAGCATTGGCGCGCTCAAAGACCCCGGCTCGCCCGTGGCCGGCAAAGCCAACGTGCTCATTTTCCCAAACTTAGAAGCCGGCAATATTGGCTACAAACTCGTGGAACGTTTGGCTGGCGCCAAGGCCATTGGACCCATCCTGCAGGGTCTACGAAAACCCGTTAACGAAGTGTCACGAGGCTCCTCTGCCGAAGATATCGTAAACTTGGCGGCCATCACCACTATTGAGGCTCAGGAAGCGAATTTCATTTAGGATCTGTCACATATCCTAATCATTCTCCTCAAAAATCTCCCCTCCTTTTTTCCATTTATTAAACGCGCGACCAAAGGGCATTGTAGAAAAATGATATCGAAAAATAACTAGCCGTCGCAGGAACCACGCCGCAAATCCCGTGATTAAAAATGGACCACATTTAAACGCAGCAAATTTTCCTCCCAGCGGCAAAATTATCCATGCATCACCCGGATTGTAGCTGCGAAGTTTTTCGCGCGCGAGCAAACGAACAATATTATCGGCAACCACATTTCCTTCCTGCCATGCTGGGTACGCAAGCATCGGAACTCGGGCACCGGGCTTTTTGGGATCTTCCAAAAAGGCATTGTCCCCCGCCGCAAAAATCGTGGGATATTTTTTCGCTTCTAGTGTTGAGCTCACTTCCACCGCGCCACCTTTTTTTGAGTCACCCAAGGCCGCCACCACAGGATGCACACTCACTCCCGCCGTCCAAATGAGCATGGAGTTCGGTAGCATTTTTACTTTGTTTTTTGCGTCCAACATGAGCACCTTATCCTCCGTCACTTTGGTGATGCGAAAACCGCGGTAAACACACACTCCCATGCGTTCCAAACGGCTCAGAATTTTCTCAGTTCCTTTGCCGTCCAATCCTCCCAAATCTTGTCCACTTTGAATCAGTTGCACATGTACTTTGCCGCGTGGAAATGTATATTTTTTGCAGAGTTTTTTGAGCGACGCATAGAGCTCGCTGGCCATCTCCACTCCCGTGGGTCCACCGCCTCCAATCGTGAGGTGAATTTGCTTAGTTTTTTTGCTTCGGAATTGCTCATGAAAGAGCCCATCCAAATGGCAATTGATAGCCAATGCCTCATGCACCGTTTTGAGCGGGAATGCATATTTTTCAATGCCGGGAACTTTGAAAAAATTCGTCACACTGCCCATCGCAAGCACCAAAATATCGTAGTGCAGGGCTTTGTTTTTTTTGAGCTTCACCGTCTTCTTTTTTACATCAATCGCGGTCACACTATCTTGCACAAACTGCACGCGCTTGGGGTTCACTAAACTCAAAATCGGCGTAGCCACCGCAGCCTTGAGTTGCACCATGCACTCATCCGTAATTTCTTTATTGAACGCCGTCGCGACTTCATACAAATCGGCCTTGAGCACATGCACATCGCTGCTATCCACCAAAGTTATTCGTGCATTTGCCGGCGCTTTTTTTGCGAGCCGCTGAGCACAATGCAAACCAGCCACCCCTGCCCCCACAATGACAATATTTTTTACCATTTGAAGGTCTTAACCTCTGCAGGATCATCGCCCACTGCAACAATGTACTTTTGGTGGTCTGCAATCTTTTGGTTTAGCATCTTAATAATAGCGTCCTTCTTTTTCGCCAAGGTTTTATTTCGCTTAGAAGCCTGTGTGATCATGTCCATAGTGAGGTGGTAAAAATCCACTTCGTTGGTCACTTTTAAATCAAAAGGCGTCGTGGTGCTTCCACGTTCCTGATACCCATGCAAACTGAAGCGATTCGAATTCGCAAACGGCCATAGGATTTGCTCCATGTCGTTGGTGTACCCGTGATAATTGATCACCACAGGCTTGTCCTCCGTGAAATATTTATTCACCGAAGCTTGACTCAAACACGCGTGATCCACCGAACAATAATCGCCCATGCACATTCCGGTAAGCTCAGAAATATTCACATAACGAATCTTCATTTCCGGCACCAATTCTTTGCAAAGTTTCACCGCGTGCAAGGCTTCTTGAGTCATGTAATCACCCGCGGAAGCCAGTACCACATCCGGATTTTTGGTCGCTTCTTTTCCGCCCACCCAATCCCAAATAGCGATTCCATCTTTGGCTTGTTCGCGAGCCTCTTTTAACGTAAGCCACTGCGGCACTTCCCGCTTGTCCGCCACAATCACACTAATGGTATTGGGCCTTTGAAACGCTTGCTCAAGCGCTGCCAAAAAGCTGTTAGCATCGGCAGGGTAATACACTTGGCAGAACTCCCCGTGCT
>CAYHHJ010000083.1:0-4697 GCA_964356405.1 uncultured Candidatus Peribacteria bacterium
GAAAAATTTTGCGCCTAGAAAAACAAATGTTCCGAACATTATTCATTTGTTTTGTTTTTGGCAACGTTGCATATCTTGGCATCCCCATATTAACCCAAATATCAGGAGATAAAATACTTCCAACCGCTACTTTGATTGTTGCAATTTATTTATTCTGGATATTCACCGCTGGAATTGGCTATTTGGATTTTTCTATAGAAAAGAACAAAAAAGATGTTGCCAAAAACATCATAAAAAATCTCCTTACGAATCCTCTTTTGATTTCCGTTATCCTCGGAATATTAGTAGGAAGTTTTAAAATTACTCTTCCTGCAATCCTATTGAAATCACTGGACATGATCACCGCCTCCGTAACTCCAACGGTACTGATTGTCATAGGGCTTTTTATTGGCAAGTCCAAGTTCGGGAAACTATCAGAATGGCTTCCTATTCTATTGTTTTCAACTTTAAAACTTGCGATATTACCAGCAATTTTTTATTTCGGCGTAAAATTTTTAGGAGCCTCATTGCCACAATTCCCTAGTTCAATAATTCAAGCAGCAATGCCTCTCGCTATCACCCCATTCGCATTAGCAGATAAATATAACTTAAATAAAGATTTTATTGCTCGTTCTATTGTACTCAGCACAATTCTTGCGGTTGTATCTCTGCCATTCTGGATTTCAATCTTACAAAGTTAAAATGCAACTCAAAGAAAACGCGACTGTGCAAGATGTCATCACCTATCTTAAAGATGAGCTCTTCATATTAGAGGATCTTGTCGCAAGTGAAAACCTGGCTCCTGAAGAGAATATTCGTCCTGACCAATGTCGAGGCGACCATCCTGAATGGGAACGAGACATGTTCGCGCCGCGCCGTGAAGCGATTACGGAACTTGAACAAGGTAAACGTGAAAAGGCGCGCACGCTTCTTGATCAAGCTATTAGAGACGAGCATCGCAATGCCAGCGATGAAAAGGGTTTAGTCAGACTGGAACAGCTGCGCGCAGCATTGGACTAAGGCACCCTTGCTATTCCCCCCATTTTCACTAGAATACCTAAGCACCTTTTTGGCCGTAAATTAGCATGAATTCTTTCGAAACCAGATCTATTCAATCCCCTCATAACGAGGAGCGACATCCACGAAAAAACAAGGGGGCAAAGGCCTGGATCAAAAGTCATATTTTTTTGAGCCTGCTCGCGCTCGTGTTGGGTCTTTTCACTCTCAAAGGGCTGGTGGGAGCCATTGCCAATGGGAATCCCTTTTCCGTTAAGCAAATCTTCATCTCGGCGGTGGGCCAGGAAGTGGAAACCGATGCCTACGGCCACACCAACATCCTGCTCGTAGGAATAGGCGGTGAAGGTCATGACGGCGAGAACCTCACGGACACCATGATGGTAGCCTCCATTGATCACGATACGAACACGGTTTCCATGATCTCCATCCCCCGAGACTTTTATGTGGAAAATGCAGAAGTGGGTTGGCCAACACGCATCAACAGTATTTACGAATATGTGATCGACGAAACCGAGGATCCACTTTACGCCATGGACCAGCTTGAAAGTGAAATTGAGAAAGCCTTCGACATCGACATTCATTACTATGCCAAAATCGACTTCCACGGCTTTGTAGATATTGTGGACGCAATGGATGGAATCACCGTGGACGTAGAACAAGCCATCTTCGACGATGCCTACCCTGCACCCGACGGTTCAAACTATTTATATGAGCCTTTCTATTTAGAAGCAGGCACCCAGGAGCTAGACGGGGAAACCGCGCTCAAATACGTTCGTAGCCGACACAACACTTCCGATTTCGACCGTGCCCGCCGCCAACAAGAAGTGATCTCCGCCATTAAAGACAAGGCCATGAGCATCGGGATGCTCACCAGCCCCAGTCAAATTAAAGATCTCTACTACGCCATTTCCGCGAATTTCGAGACCGATATGGAGATAGACGAAATGCTTTCTCTGGTAGATTTTGCAGAAGACCTTACGGGTGATTCTATTCTTTCCGCCGTGATCAGCGACGATGCCACCGCTATGGGCGGCTTCCTCTACACACCACCCCGAGAAGAAAATGAACCCTATTACTTGATCCCTTTTGCCGGTGACATGAACTTTGTAGAACTCCAGCTCTTCGCTCAACTCTTCCTCTACCACCCTGAGGTTTATACAGAAAATGTGCCTATTCAAGTGCTCAACGGAACCAAGGAAGAAAGCCTAGCAGGTCTCACTAAAATGTACTTGGTGCGTTACGGGTTCAACGTGGTGGATTACACCAACGCCCTCGACCGCGAAACAATGGACACAGTAATAATCTCCAAAATGGAGGGCAACGAAGCCACTTTAGACCTGCTCCCTTCTCTAACTTTTGGAGAAATCACGAGCACGGTTCCCACTGAATATTCAGCTGAGAACTGGCCCACCGACGCCCAAATCATCATTATCCTTGGCCAGGATTTCGCCGACTTCTACAAGGAGCACGATGAGTTGTTCTATATAGGGATTTATTGAGAAGAGGAAAGTCTGAACTTTTAAGTAAGCTCATTTGTATGCCCTGAGAGCACATAAAGGCCCCCGTGCGAACAGGATACACAAAGGGCCTTATTCTATTTTGAAATCTAAAGTTCCCGTCTATACTGCCCACATGTTCCAAAGTCTCCTCTCCCTCATTCTCGCCGGCAGTTTGTCCTTCGGGTCCTTTGCAGCGAGCGATTCAGCGGGTTTTAATGATAAATTGCTGCTCTCTGTGTCCTCCATCCCTATGCAACAGGAGGAATTCGTGGCTCCCGCAGAAATGTCTGCGAGCTCAATTTTAGCCGTGGACTTAGATACTCAGGCCATTTTATATGAAAAGAATTCCACCGTGCGCGTGCCCATCGCCAGCCTCACCAAGCTCATGACCGCAGCCATTGTTCTGGAAGAAAACGACCCAAGCTCCGTGGTGACCGTGAGTAGCAATGCAGCCAGCACAACGGGTTCCAGCATGGGTATTTACGCGGGCGAACAAATCACCATTAAGAATCTCTTATACGGTCTATTGATTGAATCAGGGAACGATGCTGCCCTCGCCCTGGCCGAATACAACGCAGGCAGTGAAAAGGCTTTCATCGAAAAAATGAACACCATGGCTGAAAAACTCGGCCTAGATGACACCCATTACAAAAACTCCGACGGGCTAGACAACAGTGGCGCCTATTCCAGTGCTCGCGATCTGGCTGCCCTCGCCACTCACCTGCTCAAGGACGAAAGTGTGCGTGAAATTGTGAAGCAAAGCAAAATCACCGTGACCAGCGAAACCGGCGACGAACACGAACTCCTCAATACAAATATTCTGCTGGGCCAACTCGGGATTAAAGGTTTCAAAACCGGAACCACTCCGTCGGCTGGTGAATGTCTAATAGCCCTCGCGGAAAGCCCGGACGGCCATGAAATTTTAAGCGTGATACTGGGCAGCAAAAGCCGTTTCGTCGACACTAAAATTTTAGTTGATTGGATTTACAGAGCCTATGTTTGGTAATTATTTTCCCATAACCGACACCGTTCGCCACCTTATTCTTGTGATAGGGTCAGGATTTTTGGCCTTCGGCATCGCCTACCTCTGCGCGAATCCTTTCATTGGATTTTTGCGTAAATGGAAATTGGGGAAAAATATTCGCACCGTAGCCAGCGACGGAAAAAGTGCTGAGCTCTACCACGCGCTGCATCAAAAAAAAGCCGGCACTCCTACCATGGGCGGCATACTCATTTGGGGTAGTAGCTTTGTCGCCATTTTGCTTTCCCGCGCACTCAGCTTTTTTGGAGTTTTTGAACACTCCCTGCTCAGTCGTAGTGAAACCTATTTGCCTATTTTTACTCTGGGCACCGTGGCTTTACTGGGGCTAGTAGACGACTGGTTCAACATCAAAGGACTTGGTAAAAGCAAAGGACTCAATATAAAACCAAAGTTCTTTTGGCTCACACTCTTTGCGCTCGCTGGGGCTTGGTGGTTTTACTACAAACTCGGCTTCAACCAAATCCACGTACCAGGTGTCGGCGATTTTGAAATAGGTTTCTGGTACATTCCGCTCTTTGTTTTCATCATCACGGGTACCGCCAACGCCGTGAACTTCACCGACGGTCTCGACGGCCTCGTGGGGGGTCTTATTATCATCGCCTTTGGGGCCTACGCCGGCTTAGCCTACGTTGAGGGCCTCTTCATACTCGCCGCGTTCTGCGCCGTGATCTCCGGCGCTACACTGGCCTTTCTTTGGTTCAATATTCCCCCTGCCCGTTTCTATATGGGCGATACTGGTGCGCTCGCATTAGGGGCGACCTTAGGAGTGATAGCCATGCTCACCAACACCGTGCTCATCCTTCCTTTCATCGCCTTTATATTCGTCATCGAAACACTCTCCGTCATCATTCAACTCACATCAAAGAAACTCTTCGGACGAAAGGTTTTCCTCATTGCTCCACTGCACCATCACTTTGAACAACTCGGCTGGCCCGAGTCTCAAGTGGTTATGCGTTTTTGGATTGTAGGAGCCCTCGTCGCCACCGTGGGTCTTGCCCTGGGACTAGTGGGAATGGGCGACTAATTACTTCTGCGTAGAAGTTTCTGGTGTCACCACCGGCACAGTCGGAAGACTTGTTGTCATGGTCGCAGCAGGCTCTTCAACTTCTTCAATTTCAATCACCGGTTCACTACCTGAGTTTTGAATTTCAGTTTCCATA
>CAYHHJ010000084.1:0-4658 GCA_964356405.1 uncultured Candidatus Peribacteria bacterium
TGAGGGATTCGAACCCCCGATGGCGGGACCAGAACCCGCTGCCTTACCACTTGGCTAATCCCCAACGACGGGAAGCATACAAAAAGCTCAGCGCTTCTGCAAGTGGCGATGCGAACGGATGTGTGCGAAGAGATCCAGGCCCAATTTCAAAACCACGGCAAGGCTCATGAACAGAATGGAGGCATCGGCGCCCTCTTGAAAAAACTGTGTATAGAGTATTCCTCCGCCCAAAACCACAAAGTGAAACAGGCCAATACGCCCATAAACAGAGAGCATGGTTTTTTCCAACTTAGCCCCAATGTATTCCTTATTCCGCACATAATTTCCAAAAAACGACACAAAGTGGCTCACGAACAGTGCAAAGTAGGTCCATTTTATTTGCATCCAAAGTATTTCCGGATCATCCAACTGGCCCTTGAGGGCACCATCCGCTGGCAGCACATAGGCAATCAAAAAGAACAAATGCCCCAGCATGAAGCCTCCGAAGTGAATCATAAAAACCACGGTCAAAAACAACTTCCTCCACAGCTCGGCCTTCACCATGAGCATCTTTAAAATCGTGAAAAATCCGATGATGGAACTTTCGGACCAATAAAAAAACAGGAGCAGGCTCACGCTCCAGTCTAAAAACATGACTCCGTAGAGCGGAATCAAATTCACCAAGACCAAAAGCAGCGACGTGAATAGAATCATGCACAGTGGGTTGCAATAGCCTCTTCGGTATCCGCAATCAGTTTATCAATCTCTCCTTCCACACTCACAATGGTGCGGTCGCATTCTTTGGCCCATTCCATTTCATGAAGAAAACTCTCTCGGCGGCGTTCCAGTTCTTCTTCCGGCAATTCACTGCGGTGTAAAATACGTCGACGCAGCGTGTCCCAACCGTCCACCGTCAAAAAAATGGAACACAAATGTTCCTTGGGGATTAGCTCACGAATCGAACGAAGTCCCTGCACATCCACCTCACGAATCACGGTTTTGCCTTCACGCAGCGGCTTCAAAATTTCTTCCTTTAAAGTTCCATAATAATTTTCGCCGTGTACCACCGCCCATTCCAAAAAGTCATCAGAGGCCATGCGTTGCTTGAACTCGTCCTTGCTTACAAAATAATAAACCTCGCCGCTTTTTTCACCCGGCCGCGGATCACGTGTGGTGCAAGAAATCGGAAACACAAAATCCGGGTGATTCGCCCGCAGCGCCTTGAGCACGGTTCCTTTGCCGGAGCCGGACGGACCGAGAATGAGGAAGAGTTTGCCAGTGAGTTCCATTGCCCGTAGTGTAGTGGCAGTTCACGCCAAAAACAACATGAGCGGATTCATCGAAGCGTCAGACAGCATCGACACTATTTCAGAAGCAACCGGTGGCTCCTCCTTTGTTTCTATGTTTGGATTCTTATTTTTCCCTTTGGTTTTGCTAGTGCTCGTAGTTTTCCTTAGATACCTCATTCGTCTCTTATGCAAAAAACCACTTCCCGATACCAAAGTATGGCTGAGTGGCCTCGGGGTCTATTTTGTATTGGCTTATTTTTTCGCGATGGACTTCATTTACGGGTACTCAGGCGGTATAGAACCGGAGTATCACCGCCTTTACTACGGGCTTCCCTTCCTTTGGCTCTTTGGCTTTTTGGCGGTCCAATTTTGGAGACACAAGCAAAAGAAACGGTTCATCGCCACCCTGGTGCTCACCGCGCTCCCCAGCTTTTTTCTTATTTACGTGCTCCTCAAGCCAAACCTGGAATGGAGCTTCCTAGAAAACCGTCAAGTTCCCTTTCCTTTTCTGGACGAGGAGAAGTGCATCAATTTAGTCACCGTGCAGGCCAATCCCAGCGACGAAAGAGTTTGTTTCCGCAGCGGTAATCTTTATGTAAGTCTTTTTTAATATGACTCAACTCATACAGGACGATTGTGGCGATGGCTGCCTCAGCGGCAGCGGATGGCACGCAGAAATGCCATTTTACTTATACTTCCTACTGGCTCTAAAGGTGGCAGCTCTACTTTTAGTGATTTGGACTGCCGTGAAACTGCTTCGGAAAAAAATCCCACAAGAACAAAGGTCTTTAGAATGGAAATGGGCCATCGGTCTTCTCATTTTCATCCCTCTCGGTATTTTATGGCCACTGGGCATCGACATGCTGTGGCTCCTGGGCATAACCCTCTATTATTTTTGGAAAAAACATAAAAAAATCGCCTTCGTGCTCAGTTTACTCTTTTTAATTCCTCTATCGATCCTCGCCACTTCTTCAGTCGTGATTGTGAACCTTGTGGGCTTAGAAAAATCGCATTATGAAAACCTTGCTGAGGAAAGTTTTTTGGACTACGTACACCCTGATGGCAAGTACGGTAGTAGTAACGGGGCTGACGAAATCGACTTAGAATATTTTCCTTCAGCTGAACAAGGTCCAACCATAGAGGGGCTCAATGAACTGGTTTTTGATCAAGCCGATTCGCAATGGGAATTTATAGAAACATCCAGCTACGAAAGCTCATCCACCTACACTTACAAGCACCTCAGCGAAGACTTGACCTTAAGAATCGTCATCGAACAAGATTCAAGTTATAACGTGCACTATTATTTTGACTACCCCATTGAGGAAAATATTTTCTATCAGCTAAAAAAGTATAAAATAGAAACTGGCGATAAGCCGGGTGACTGCATCAAACTGTTTTACATCTTCCAGGAGCACTACGGCCCTGACGACGAGTGCAAGTACAGCATTCTTTAAAGAGTAATCAACTCCCCATGAGCTTCTTCATTGATCCTAACGACGAACCATTGATGGAGGGAGTCAGTTACGTCTCACTGTTTCCTCTCGTCGAGACTCTGGTAGCCTTTGTGGCTTTGCCATTTATCGTTTACTGGGTGATTAGGTTTTTTAGAAGCAGAACTAAACTTGAGAAACACAATTCAATCCTATGGATTCTAGGCCTGAGCTCTTACGTGTTTCTTGCGGCTCTATTTGGATTTAAATTCAGCACGGACGGATACTCTCTTCCCTGTATTTTCTTCCTGATTTTTATGTTTGGGATGGCATTAAAAATGAAGAAAAGAACTCCAATTATTCTTTGGGGAGTGACGCTTATTGTTTTACTACCCTTTCTCACCTATGCGTTCATTGATGAAAGCAAGAACTTGCACACACCCTGGCTGGAAAATATTATGATTCCACTGCCTTTCACGGACAATTGTTTAAACTTATTCCACCCCTACGGCTACGACTTTGAATGCGTCTGGTCAGAAGGCAAGGACTACAGCATTTTCTAAACCCGGGTCTAAAGCACTTTCTTTGAAGGCTTTTTTGTGCTATACTAATTAGATTTGTTCTTTTAAATATCGAAAAGCAGGTAGAGATGGCCGCTGATCCCGCCCTAGACTATGCGAATGATCAACTGCCGTCCCTCTCTGCTCCAACTCAAAAATAAATTCTTTGGGACAAAACAATTCTTCGGAACTGTTTAGCTCACGCCAGAGCTCAAAAGGATTCAAATACAAAAATAAAAGTACGGAGTATAAAGAGGAATTGGCAGAAAGACTCCTCTCCCCGAATTGGCTCAAAACGCCACTCGACGGAGTACCAGAAGTCCTTAATCCAATTGAAAAAAGCGCGAATCAAATATGAATCGCGCTTTTTTTGTGCAACATGTGTCCCTTGATCCGCGCTTTTGATTTACGCTTCAAGCGCTAAACCTCTCTGATACTTAACCTGTTCCTCGGGAACAAATACCTCCAGTTGAAAGTCCTCTCGAAGAGGCCTCCTTTCTTCATTTGCCTTTCCACCCGTTACAAAAAATACCCGACTTCCCTCTTCAACGAGTTCGAACTGAGTACCTTTGCATACATAAATCATTGATAAGAGAGGATTGGTCGTGCCTGATTTTGAACCCTCTGGCAGCTTGTGCAAAGTCGGCCTCCTTCAGAAGAAACTCTATGATAATCCGCCGCCAAGAACAAAGGCCGGTTTTTAGGAAGCTCACTGACTCGTTGAGTAGAAACGGCAACTTTTTCACCGGTAATGGGACTTAGTTTAATATTTTCCTTGGCTCCAAGTTTCACACGACCGGACTTACCCGTAGCAAAAGAAACCCCCTGACCATCATGGATATCATCTGCAAAAGTAAGTACCGTAAAAATATCCCCACGAGTTCCTAGAAGTGCATAGGCTACATTCGGATCAATTTTACGTACCGCATCTCGAAAAGCTTGCAACTCAAAGGTCAGAGTATCCGGATGACGTACAATTAAATAATCTCCGGGTAAGCACACGGGAGAATCATCCTGAAGAACATTCTCGGTGATTCGAACCAAGACATCCCGTGGAACATCGTTCAGGTCAACCCGATTAAGACTGTTGTCCAATTCGGTCATAAATACGATTTAGAATGGCAAATCGTCCAAAGTCACTTCTTCAACTTCCGGAGCAGCCGCTTCTTGTTTTTGAGGTTTGAAAGCATCAGGTGCCTGTTCACGGTCGTAAGTCACGCCTCCTTCTGGAGCACCACTGCGATCGAGCAGGATCAAGTTTTCAGCAACGATTTCGCTGCGGTAACGCTTCACTCCATCCTCCCCTTCCCAATCTCGAGTTTGCATGCGTCCTTCCACATAGAGCTTGCGGCCTTTTTTAACGTAGGCTTGGCAGATTTCCGCGAGTTTTCCCCAGGCCC
>CAYHHJ010000085.1:0-4641 GCA_964356405.1 uncultured Candidatus Peribacteria bacterium
CTTGAAGGAGCCTTCCAATGAAAGTAGTCAGAAAAAAGCTGAGAATGATTTGCTGAAGGCGCAGAACGATTTGGCTCAACGCAAGACTTCCTATGATTTGGATACGGCAGATAAGGAAGATGAGATTTCCGATTTGGAGGACGACTTACCGGATGCTTATCAAGATGCGTTCAACACGGTCGCAGAGATTTTTGTAGACCTCCCCACGGCTTTGCAAGACCTGGAGGATATTATGAAAGCCAACACCTACAACAGCAACCAAAATGACCTAAATTACTACGCCGACTATCTGGACAGCTCTGAGGCTGAGTCGGAGGAACAGCGTGTAAAGGATGCGTATTCTGATGCGGAATCGGCCTACAACACTGCCATCACGGCTTACCAAGACACCACTCGCAGCGATACCGCGGAGCTGCCAGCGCTCACGAGTTCTACTTATGATGCGGTGGATGCGCTTTCTACGGCTTTAAAAGAGATGGATGTTTTCCTGGCCTTGGTTGCTGAAGATTTTCCAAGCAACCATCCAGGTTATGCTCTGGACGAGCAACGAGACATTGTGAGTGAAAATATCAGCATCATCAACCCGCACCTCAGCAGCATTTACGATGACCTGAATACCATTGAAGATTTGAACGACAGCATAAGCGACGCGCAGGATGACCTCGAACAATTGACCACGGACTACAAGAGCGACGTGTCTGAATTGGAACTGACGATTGAAGAAAAACAAATCGCGTTGGACGATGTGACTGACTCCGCCGACGACAGAGATATTCGCTCGCAGGAAATTGAAGTGGAGAAAAAACAGAACAATTTAATCTCTGCGCAAAAGGCCTACAATGACATGTTCATTTACGCGCCGTTTGGAGGAGTGATCACCAGCGTGGGGGTGGATTTGGGCCAGAGCGTTTCGGGCGGAAGCGCGGCCTTCACCATGATCAATCAGGAAAAACTGATTGAGGTGAATTTGAATGAAATCGACGTTTCTAAGGTGAAAGTGGGTCAAACGGGAACCGCTACTTTTGACAGTTTTGGAGACGCATCCGTGCCGGTTGAACTCGTGTTTGTTTCAGACATGAATGACGCCGAAAGTTCCGTGGTGGAATACCAGGCTCACTTTTCTTTAGGAGCTACCGAATTGGAACTCAAGGAGGGAATGAGCGCGGAAGTGACCCTGACTTTGGATAAAAAAGAAAACGTGCTTGTGATCCCACGACTGGCTTTACTCCAAGAAGACGGCCAGAGTTATGTAGAAATTGTGGAAGGCCTGGGCAGTGGATATGAAGAGCGGACGCTTTATCCACGTTCAAGCTTCACGACTAAAAAAGTTCCAGTGACCCTGGGCTTACAAGGCACGGAAACTTTGGAAGTACTGTCTGGCCTGAGTGAAGGTGACTGGGTGCTGCTGCAATCGGACGTACCGGTAGTAGAACCCAATGCGAACCAGTTCGCTCCCGAGGGAGGCGGACCGCGAAAAATAGACGGTGACCCCACCTCATGACAAACCTAATTGAGTGTAAAAATCTCAAAAAAAGCTACTGGCTGGGAGGAGAGGAAGTTCCCGTTTTACGAGGAATTGATCTTCATATTAAGCAGGGTGAGTTTGTGGCGGTTATTGGCCCATCGGGTTCCGGTAAATCTACGCTCATGCATCTTTTGGGCTGTTTGGACTCCCCCAGTTCCGGCGAATACAATTTCGAGGGACACGACGTTGCACGGCTCAGTGAAGATTCCTTGGCCAGTCTGCGATCCGAAAAAATTGGCTTTGTGTTTCAGTCCTTCAACCTGCTTCCGGTTTCCGTTTATAAAAATATTGAATTGCCGCTGATTTATAATAAAAAAATTCCTGCGGCGGAGCGACGGGCTTTGGTGGAGGATGCGCTGCATTTGGCACAGGTTCCGGAGAATCGTTGGAAACACACGCCGGGCGAACTTTCGGGAGGGCAACGGCAACGCGTGGCCATTGCACGAGCGCTGGTGGCGCGACCCGCACTGATTTTGGCCGATGAGCCCACCGGAAATTTGGACAGCAAAACTGGGGAGATGATTCTGAATGCTTTCCGCGACATCAACGCCCGTGGCAACACCATTGTTATGATTACGCACGACCTCAATGTGGCTAAAAAAGCCGACCGCATTGTTTCCATTCAAGACGGCCTTCTCAAAAATGAACACAACTGATTTAAGCTCACAAATCTTCCAGAGCATCACTCAAAATAAAGTGCGCACTTTGCTCACGGTTTTAGGAATTGTGATTGGAATTTCTTCTGTTATTTTGATGCTCTCCATTGGTCAGGGGGCGCAGAGTTCCGTTAAAGACCAGATCGCGTCCATTGGAAGCCAGGTTATAACCGTGAGCAGCGAGGACGCGCAGTATCCGCTGCGTTTTGAGGATGTGGAGATGCTACGGAATCAAATTCCGGAAGTGCTGGCCCTGTCTGCGGTGGTTCAAAGCCAAGGCGAAGCTATTTACCAAGACGATTCCGTGCAGACCAGTATGTACGGGGTGGAGCCGGAGTACCTGGTGGTGCAGTCGCTGGAGATGCTGTCGGGACAATTTTTTACAGAGGAGCAAAATAAAAACCGTGAAAAAGTAGTGATCATTGGCAGCACCTTGGAGGACTCTCTTTTTGACGACGCTTCGGGGCTTGGCCAAAGCATTTTGATTCAAGGAAGCCGCTTCACCATTATTGGAATTTTGGATTCAGAAGGTGGCGCGAACTTTACGGGACTTGAGAGTTTGTATCTGCCGTTGGAAACTTTTTTGAGCATCCTCTCTAACCTAGATGGGCCTACGAGCATTAGCATAAAAGCCAGCTCCACTGACATCATTCCTGAGATGGAACCGTTCATTATTTCTTTGATGCACAGCAGCCGAAACCTTGAACCGGAGGAGGATGTTTTTGCGGTGAGTGATCTCACCACGATTTTGAAAACGGCCTCACAGGTCACGCAGATTTTTACACTTTTGCTGGCGGCGATTGCGTCCATTTCCCTGGTGGTGGGTGGGATTGGAATCATGAATATGATGCTCACCACCGTGACGGAGCGCACCCGTGAAATTGGTCTACGCAAAGCACTGGGCGCGCGCAAGCAAGACATCGTCCTTCAGTTTTTGATGGAGTCTGCGGTGCTCACCGTGATTGGCGGAGTGATTGGGATTTTGATTGGGGCCTTCTTCTCTTGGGTCATTGGACTTTTCTTCACATTCAAACCCGTGGTGACCTTGAGTTCGGTAACCCTCTCCGTTTTATTTTCAGCAGCGGTGGGACTGTTCTTTGGATACTATCCTTCTCAAAAAGCAGCCAACTTGAATCCTATCGACGCGCTTCGGCACGAGTAAAACGAAAGAGCGACCAGGCAAAACCCCATTCAATGAGAATGATGATTTGTTGGATCACGCAGAACAGGCAGTAGGTGCGCAGTACAAGGCTTTCAATAGTGGTGAGGTATATCGTGAAGGCAACTCCCATACTGAGGACAAGAAAATACCAAGGCACAAGTTTACCTTGAGGTTTTTTTAAACCGCGCAGAGAGAAAATGAAAAAGCTGGTATACGCCAGGAAACCGAGTACCGCTACCGGGATGCCAAAAATTTCAGAATAAATGCTTTTGTTCACAATTTCACAGTCCCATTTTTCGCTTATATTGCAGATGTCCGTGAGCGCGGGCTCGAAGTGAATATAGATCAAATAGCCACTCACGAGCATACCAAGGAAGTTGAGGACGGCCAGAATTTTGTAACGTGTAGAAAGTTTCATATAAAGTGAGGTTAAGAGTTACGTTTGCCGTGGAGAAGCATGTCTACGGCGTGATCGAATGATCCCGCACGAGTGAGCTCACCAGTATTTACAAAAAAGATCTCGTCAGCATTCTCTATGGTATTTAGTCGATGTGCAATGATTACTCGCGTGGTTTCCTTGGGGAGATTTTTTAGGATGTCCTCCAGGAGTTGTTCAGTCACAGTGTCGACGTTGGCGGTTGCCTCGTCGAGGATGAGCAGTTCAGGCTTACGGAGCACCGCGCGCATAAAGGCGATGAGCTGGCGTTGGCCGAGACTCATGGTATCGGTGCCGCTGGTGATCTTGGTTTCGAGTCCTTTTTCAAAACGCTGGAGCAGCCCGCTGAGCTTGGCTTTTTTGAGTTCGGCGGCGAGTTCTTTTTCGGTGAGGGCCTGGAGCTCTTCGTTTCCGTAGAGAATGTTTTCCAGCACAGTACCGGTAAATAGGAAGGGATCTTGGAGGATGAATCCAATCTTGAGGGCGCGCTGAGCCGGTGCCACGGAGCGGATGTCTTGGCCATTTAGGTGCACCGTTCCCTCAGTGGGGTCGTAGAGGCGCGCCATCAGCGAAGCGGTGGTGGTTTTACCTCCCCCGGTTGGTCCCACGAGTGCATAGGTTTTGCCCGGTTCAAGTTTAAAAGAAATTTCGTGCAGAACTTTTTTACCATCTGGGTATGCAAAGTGAACCTTGTCGAATTCCAGTACCGACTTTGAATTGGCTTTTTCCTTCACTTTTATAAGCGGCATATCGGACTTCATGTGCAAAATAACCGAGATGCGATCCCAGGCTGCCATGGCGGTTTGGAAAGAAGCCCACAGCGCTGCGATTTGACGCAGTGGATCATAAAAGCGGCTCGCGT
>CAYHHJ010000086.1:0-4537 GCA_964356405.1 uncultured Candidatus Peribacteria bacterium
TATACACTGGCAAAGCTCTTTTAGCTGCCTAGGCGGATCCCTATGTTCAAGCGAAATAAATACGACGTGGTTTTGCTCATTGCGGTTCTTGCAGTGGTGGTGATTGGTATTGTGATGATCACGAGCGTGGGAGTGCCCAAGTCCATCAAGATTTCGGCGCCGGAAATGAAGTATCCGGATTGTGCCAATGATGCGGTGGATTGTTATTTGATCCTGAAAAATCACGCCGTGCGTGCGGTGATTGGGCTGGTGGGAATGTTGGTGGCGTGGAAAATGAACTATCGGTATTGGAAGACCCTGGCGCCCCTGATGTATGGGCTGGCTCTTGCGCTGCTGGTCTTTGTGCTCGTGGGAGGAGGAGCTAACAATGGAACCTTTGCAACCTCTTGGATCAACGTGGGAGGTGCATTGCCGTTCATTGATTCCTTGCAACCTTCGGAGGTGGCGAAATTTGGACTCATTTTGTACTTGAGTTACTTTTTTGCCGAGAAAGTTTCGACCGAGCAGATTCAGGATTTTAAGGAGGGATTTATGAAATTTGGCGCGATTGCCGGGGTGATCATTGGACTCATTGTGGTGCAGCCGGATATCGGGTCAGCCATGGTGCTTTCGGCCATTGCCGTGGCGATTTATTACCTGGCGGGAGCGAGTTGGAGGCACCTGGGAATCATGGTGATGACGGGAATGTTTTTGGCGGTGCTGGCCTTTGCCACCAAGGACCACATCCACGAGCGGGTGGTGGCTTTTATGAGTCCGAATCAGGAATGTACGGGGGAATCGTATTGTTGGCAGACGCGCCAGGCGAACATTGCCATTGGAAGCGGAGGATTTTGGGGGAAGGGTCTGACGCAGGGAACGCAAAAATACTACTGGCTGCCACAGGCGGTGGACGACTTTATCTTTGCCGCGAGTGCCAATGAGCTCGGATTTTTACGCAGCGCTGGGCTGGTTTTGCTCTACGCACTTATTGCGTATCGTGGCTTCCAGATCGCGAATCACGCACCTAACAAGTTTTCCATGCTGCTGGCCACCGGAATTACTACCTGGATTTCAGTTCAAGCTTTCGTTAACATCATGGTAAACACCGCCCTGTTTCCCATCACGGGAATCACGCTGCCATTCATGAGTTACGGAGGATCGTCCATGGTGATGACCTTGGTTGCGGTTGGAGTTCTGCTCAACATTTCTCAATACACCACGCTCTATGCATATACTCCTGACAGGAGGGGGTACAGCCGGACACGTAATCCCCAATATCGCTATAGCCGCCGCTATCAGAGAGTTTAATCCCGAGGCGCGCATCACGTATATTGGCTCACGAAAAGGCATTGAACGTAAACTCTGTGAAGAGGCCGGGATTCCTTTTGAAAGCGTGGCGACAGGAAAATTGCGACGCTATTTTGACCTGCGAAACCTGGCGGATTTTTTTAAAATTCCCGTGGGAATTCTGCAGTCTTTTTTCAAACTTTTGAAGCACCGTCCCAAGGTGGTTTTCAGCAAGGGAGGCTTCGTGGGCTTCCCGGTGGTTTTTGCTGCGTGGCTGATTGGCATTCCCGTTTTCATCCACGATTCCGATGCGATTCCTGGCCTGGCCACCAAGCTTTCTGCACCCTACGCGAAGAAGATTTTCCTCGGTTACGAAGAGGCGGAAGATGAATTGGAGCATTACGCCAGCAAGCTCGAAGTGGTGGGAAATCCCGTGCGACTCGATTTGTATGAAGGCAAAGTAGCGGCCGCTAAAAAGTGGACCGGCTTCACCGGCAAACGGCCCGTGCTTTTGGTGATGGGGGGAAGCGCCGGTTCAATGGAGCTAAACAAGAAAATTGAGAAGGAAAAAAAGGAGCTGATGGCTGTCTACGATATTGTCCACATTACGGGTGAAGGGAAGGGTACGCGCGCGAAGAGTACGCCTTCTAAAGCCTACTTTGCGGTGCCCTACGTGGGCGATGAACTCAAAGACCTCTACGCGCTCGCTTCGCTCGCGCTCACCCGCGCGGGCGCCAACACCCTCGCCGAACTCCAAGCTCTGCAACTGCCCGCGCTGCTCTTCCCACTCGGAACGCACGCCAGTCGCGGCGACCAAATACTCAACGCCGAGTCAGCCGTGAAAAATAGCCACCTCTACCATTTGGGTGAGGACGTTCCGCCGCTCACCGCACAACTCGCCAAACTTCCCCCACGACCAACTCATCACGTTGAAAATTCCGCCACACAAATCATCGCGCTTACTCTATTAGACCAACCAAAATGAAGATTGGATTCCAAGGCTGGTTCCTCAACAAACCCTACACTGGCATCGGCCAGCATTCCCTTGGCTTGCTCCGTGAACTCGCGCTGCAAAAAAACAGTGACTGCACTATTCCCGTGCCAGAAAAAGTAGCCCCCACCGGCATTCCAAAAAAATGGATTCACGTCGTAAAGCCCAAGGCCTGGCTCCTGCATCCGGCGCTTAAAAAATGGTACTGGGAACGCATTCAAGTCCCCGCCTTTTTCGCCACTCGCAAGCTCGATTGGGAATACTATCCGTACCCCACGCCGCTGCCTTCCGCCAGCACCCATCTGCGCGCCATGACCGTGCACGACCTTATCCTCTGGCGCGATCCGCGTTACCAAGGAAACCGCCTCAAAAGCTACTACCATTTGCAGGCCCGCCGTGCCCTCGTTCACGTGGACCAACTCTTCACGGTTAGCCAAAGTGTGCACGACCAGCTCGGCATTCCCGCCGCAGCCGTGCTTCCCAACGGAGCCGCTCAAATTCCGGCGCGCATCACCAAACTCAACTACGAGGACGCGCTCGTTTATCTCGGCGGTTACGATATCCGCAAAAATGTTCCCGAAATGGTGGAAGCCGTGGCTAATGTGAAGCGCCCGCCTCGCCTGATTCTCATTGGGGAGGCACCGCACCACTCGCGCTACTACCCCGAAGTTCCCGAATATCCCTACGCCTATCCGCTCGGGTTTCTGCCCGATGAAGAAGTCTATGCGGTGCTCAAATCCGCCCACGCCTTTATTAACTTTTCGGATTCCGAAGGCTTCAATATTCCGCTGCTTCAGGCCATGAGCGTGGGCATCCCCGCCATCGTGCGCGACATTCCCGTGAATCGCGAAATCTCCAACAACACTGCACTCTTTCTACCCGATACGCACAGCAAAGGCTCGCTTCGAAAAGCCCTGTCTGATAAACTCACTTTGCTCGAAGATCCTGCGCGGCGCAAAGCCGTTATTGCGGCCCAAAAGAAAGCTGCCGCCCGTTTCTCCTGGAAGAAATCGACCCACATTTTTTTAAGCAAGCTCAGTACCCATGCAAGCTCTCGCTGAAAAGTATAAAAAATTCCGTTTCCCCGGTCAAAAATCCGGCGAAAACATCAAGTTGATCATCCGCAAACACTGGATCATCGATCTTAAAATTGCCGCCTATTTGATGGTCATCGGATTCTTTCCATTGGCCTTTTCCATTCCAGCCGGATTCTTCACGTGGGACGGTCACTTCAATGATGTTTTTGTCACGATCTCCATCGGTTTCACCCTCTATTTTTTGGCCATTCTACTCGCCGCTTACGGCAAGTGGCTCGACGAAGAATTGGACATAGTTATTGCCACCGACGATCGTTTAATTTCGCACGAGCAAGTGGATCTTTTTCACCGGAAAATTTCCGA
This sequence comes from uncultured Candidatus Peribacteria bacterium, assembly GCA_964356405.1. Lineage (GTDB taxonomy): Bacteria > Patescibacteriota > Gracilibacteria > UBA1369 > 2-02-FULL-48-14 > 2-02-FULL-48-14. The sequence continues at coordinate 3,658 of CAYHHJ010000086.1, forward strand.
AGCTCACCTTGCACAAATTCAAGATGTGATGGGGGTACAGCACGGTTTTTTGCAAAGCATGTTGAAGTATGGAACCATTGAAATCCAAACCTCCGCCTCCGACGTATTTTTTATGATCAAACACGTCAGTAATCCGTATGAAAATGCACGCCTGCTACTAGATCTGCGAGACATCGCCGTAAGTAAAACCCGCCACGTATAATGGAAAATATATTTTTAATCATCATCGCTGCCTTTGCCATTTTGTTCACCGGCCTTCTCTGGCTGCGTCAGAATTTGCTCGCCGAACTCCACGAGGCCCATTCCCGTGAAGCGGTACTTCAAGCCGATTTTCAAAAGCGCCGAGACACCGTGCCGTATCTTTTAGAAAGCATCCGAGCCGCCGCCGAGCCAACCGACACCTGGCGCAAACTCGCCGCCGACCGCGCCGAATTTATGGTGCCGCAAAACTACCAAAAGGAACTGGAATTTGAACAAATTCTACTGCGCTACTTGGAAAGCACTCAACTCCGTACGCTGAACTTTTTAGAAGCCAAAAAAGATATCCAAGAACTTTCTCGCCTCATCGAGACTCAAAAGCAGGACCGCCAACTCGCCATGGATCGCTTCAATCAGCGCTGCGGACAATTCCCTTATAGCATAGCAAAAATGATTTTCGGCTTTAGTAAACTAAATTGAAGATTTTTCTATTAAATATTTTTTCAGAAACTTTTCAATGGCCTGAACAGTTTCATCTTTAACTGTAGGATTACTTGTAGCTACCCAAACTGCAAAATTGTAAAATTCCTTGGTATCTACCTTGAGCCATTTCTCATTTTTATCTAAGAAAACAAGCAAAGTGGTCACTCCGATTCGCTTGTTTCCATTTTGAAAAGGATGG
>CAYHHJ010000087.1:0-4506 GCA_964356405.1 uncultured Candidatus Peribacteria bacterium
TAAACCTCTGGTTCCACGACCCTTGATCCGTAATTTTGCACAGGCACTTTTTAGGCAAGGAGATGGATGGGAACTCAAACCGGCTCTTTTGGAACAAGCTCATGCCGGGGCCTTGGATTATGCTTTGGAAGCCGCTGGTTTGAATGAAACCGACCGAACGGTTTTGGGAGTGATTGCGGGAATAGGTTATGGCGTGCCACTTCAATTCATACAAAGCGTGCTGGGTTTTGATTGTGGTGAAGCCTTGGGGCATTTGCTCGACCCGGCACATCCATTTTTAGTGTTCGAAGAGGGACTGTATTCCGTTCGTGAAGCCTCTACTCGACAGGCGCGACTCTTGGCGCGAAAACATCAACCGGCCGTTCATGCGGAGCTCCAAAAGCAAGGTTTTTTGAGAGAAGATCCTCTAGTTACTGAGAAAACTTTGGATCGAAGTATGCTCGAATTGGAACATGCGTTGGCGCACCCCGCATCGTGTAAATCGCCACGAACCCTTTTACTCATGGCGCGTTTGGGGCATTATTATTTGAAGGAAAATAAAAACTTTGGAGCAGCTTACGGCCTGTATCACCGTTTCTTGGAAGCCTGTGAAGCGCACGACCTCGACATGGGCGGTTTGCCAGAAGATTTGCTTCACGATTTAGTCTGGACACTTTTGGAAACTTCGCACGAAAAGAATACGAAGTGGGCACGGATTTTGCTTAAAGCTCATCCGGAAATATCCACCCCTGAACTTATGTGGAGGGAGAAAATGAGACTGGTACGCCTTATGCCTTCAGAGGGCATAGCATCTGATTCTGACACCAATCCTTATGCGGATGTTTTGAGTCAAGTTCGTGAGGCTTATGATCGTTTGAGCTCAAGTGGCCTTAAGCTTCATGCAAAACTCATAGAAGATATTGGATTCGTTTCTGCTTTCTCTAAATCAGCCAAGGACTCTGAAGCCATTCATCCGTCTCAGGAAATTTTGCCCTTGGCTTTTGATGCAGCGGCTCTTACCAGAGTTTCTTGTGCAGCTAGATGGCTCGTAAGGCTTGCAGATGGAGTTGAAAAGAAAATGCCTACTGAAACGGCCCTACTTACTTCGCTCCACCAAGCCGCTGGGACTGCTAAGTTAGATACTCTTAAACGGCTCAATTCTTTGGAGACTAAGCTGGTTTTTTTGGAAACCGAGACCCCTTTTGATAAAGAGTTGATGTCTGAGATTCTACGTAGCCTTGTGGATACCTATAAATATCTCGCGCCTACTCCCAATGATGACGAGATGGTTCGAATCAATGGGTACTACGACAGGGCCTCAAAAGCGTTTTCTAAGCTGGAAAGGCCCGTTCAAACAACGCCTTTAGATGCCTTTTTGATTCAGTCCAATGCAGCTGTTTTTCACTGGGAAAGAAAGCTACCTCTTCCTGGTGTCTTCGATAAGGAAAAAGAAGAAACTGCGACTACTGAAGATAGGGGTGCCGTGTGGAAAGTTTTGACGGACTATGAGGCGAAGGCGCGTGTTAAACTGAATCATGCCGTTCGTAATGCTTTGACGCATTTCCGTCTGCTCTCAACGTATCAACTCATGAATTTTCTTCAGTTAAAAATGCGATTGCTTAAGAGGACCTTTAAGGAGGAGGACCGGGCTGCTTTTGAAGAGTTACACTCAGAATATCGCATGCTCACCGAAGATGCCGCTCGTGTTCATTTACTCATAATGGGTCAACCCCAAGATGATTATTATGGTATTGAGTGTCGTCCTATTAAAGAAGCCGTGGATGCAATACCCACAGCTTCTTAATTGGCTTTAAATTTTTGGATCAGATCAGGTGCCAATTTCAATGGCACTATTGGTTGTTCCTCCCGTAGGAGCAATGGTCTCTATCGACTTCGTACTACCTTTCAGTTTAAAAATACTGATTTGAGTATTAGCGCTAACGAACCAAAGCAGACCAACGGCTAGGGCTCCAATGAGTACTCCAGCGATGAGGGCCTTTTTGTCTTTAACCCAGACGCGGGCTGATGTTCTTTTCATTTTTATTTTGATTAGAAAATAAAAGAAATCACTTAACTATACCATAAAACTGGAAGTCTGGCAAGTGCCGTGGTGCAGAAACGGCTTTATTCCTTGGTGGCCATGTACGCTGCGAGGTCGATGCAACGGCAGGAATAACCCCATTCGTTGTCGTACCAAGCAAAGACTTTTACCAAGCGGCCGCCCTGTACCTTGGTTTCGAGGGAGTCGAAGATGCTGGAGCGGGCGTCGCCTCGGTAGTCGGAAGATACGAGGGGTTGGTCGGAGTAGCCCAAGAATCCTTTAAGGGGTTCTGCTTCGGAAGCAGCCTTCATGGCGGCGTTTACGGTTTCTACGGTCGCGTCCTTTTTCAATTGCACAGTGAGGTCCACAATGGAAACCACGGCGGTTGGCACGCGCACGGCGATCCCGTTTAGTTTGCCTTCTAGGGAAGGGATCACCAGGCTGATCGCCTTAGCGGCTCCGGTGGAAGTGGGGATCATGTTGAGGGCGGCGGCACGGGCACGGCGCATGTCTTTGTGGTCGTTGTCGTGCAGGTTTTGGTCGTTGGTGTAGGAGTGGATGGTGGTCATGAGTCCGTATTCAATTCCAAAAGTGTCTTCCAAAACTTTGGCTACGGGCGCGAGGCCGTTGGTGGTGCAGCTTCCGTTGGAAACAATGAAATGTTTAGCTGGGTCGTATTCATTTTGATTTACGCCCATCACAAAAGTGTGGTCGATTTCGTCCTTGGCGGGTGCGGAAATCATGACGCGTTTTGCGCCTGCTTTAATATGTTTGCCGGCTCCTTCACGGCTGGTGAAAGCACCGGTGCATTCAATCACGAGGTCTATGTTGAGGTCTTTCCAAGGTAACAATTCTGGGTCGCGGTTTTGTACGAGTTTCACCACGGTTACGGTGCCGTCGGGGCGGGTGATGGTGAGTTTGTCCACTTCTCCTTTAATGTCCATCGGCAAGATGCCGTAGCTGGAATCGTACTTAAGAAGGTGCGCGGTTTGCACGGGGTCGCCGAGGTCGTTCACGGCCACGATATCAATTTTTGGATTCATTAAATTGGCTCGAAAGACCATGCGTCCGATTCGTCCAAATCCATTGATGGCAACTCGCATTGTGAAGGGGTTATTCGCGCTTCAGTATAATGATTTTCTCTTCGCTTTCAATGTTAGTTCCCGAATTGTTTTCGATCGTGGAAAATTTTGATGAGCAACGGGATGCCAACTAAAGACAACATAATTATTTTCATGGTTAAAATTCGTGTACTCACGAATGCCGGCCCCATTTGGAGTGGTAGCCAAACTTGTACGTAAAGGATATAAGCTAGTTTATCCAGAAAAAATAATAGCGAAACAATGGGGATGAAGCGTTTCATTTTAACGATTCCAAAAATCAAAACCACAGTCAGCGCTATGGCTATAAAAGTAGTTGCAATATAAACGTAAAATTCTTCCGGTATTTCAAGTTCCCATGTCCGTGCCATGGCGAAAAATATTTGAATTCCGAAAGCCTCGGTCACTCCATTGAGCACTAAAAATGCTATTAGTATTTGGTAGAAGAAGGGTACCTGAGTGGGCTGATGTTTCATTTTAGTATTGTAATAGTCCCGGCGTCTCGCCGCGGTGTTGCAAAGCGGGGCTCATGTAGTCGGAGAGGAGCCACTTGGTTTCCACGGTTCCGTCAGGGTGGGTGATCAGATATTTCCACACGATTTGTCCAATGCCGAGCGGGGCACCGATGGCGGCTTTGACTTCATCCGTTTGGGTGCTGGCGGTGTAGGGGCCGTAGAGCTCGGTGCTGCGTCCGTCGTCCTCGCCGTAAAAACGAATCACAGCTTCCTTGAAGCCTTCTTCTTGTGCGATCATGAGCATGTAATTGGGAGTGTTGTTCACAAATTTAAAGTCTTGTTCGCCGGGGAAAATAGTTGCATCCAGACCGTCACCGAAGTGCTGATAATAGATCACATATAGACTGTGGCTGCGGTGTTCGCTGATTTCCAAAGCTCCATTGAGTACGGCGCGGTAAATGGTGGTGGAGATTTGGCAGACGCCTCCTGCGGGAGTCGGCTCAAGTTGAGTTCCTTTAAAAATGGCGTAGGCCTGTTTCCAGCCGGCGTATTCAATTTCTCCTAAAAATTCTACAGAAGAAAATTCAGCGCCCGGTGGAATAAGGATTCCATTGAAGCGTTCGTTGAGCGCCTTTTTAATATTGAATTCACGTTCGGGTGAGGAGCCCCAGAAAGACGATTTTCCTTCTGTTAAAAGTTCCAGTGGGCCAAGGTCGATGCCGGTGTTATTTATGATTCTTCCTTCCACGTTGCGCATCACGCCGGTGGTCGTCGTTTTACTGAGGGCGAGGGCGCCGCTGATCATTTCTTCCGTGAGTTCTGGTACGAGTTCGCGACCATCTTTCACCACTCCTTCCATGGTCACGCGGCTAGCTTTGCTCGTATCGTCTACGGTGAGAAGCGTGATATCGGTTGAGGGGTCGAGTACAGC
>CAYHHJ010000088.1:0-4489 GCA_964356405.1 uncultured Candidatus Peribacteria bacterium
ATGAAAATGACATTGTGGTGGTGGATATGGGATTTCAGTTCCCCGATGATGAATTGTTTGGTGTGGATTACATAATCCCGGACATTCAGTATTTGGTGCAGCGCAAGGAGCGCATTCGCGGAATTTTGATCACGCACGGACACTTGGACCACATTGGCGCTTTGGCGTATGTGCTGCCTGACCTGGGCTTTCCAACGGTGTATGGGTCTCCGCTGACTTTAGGCCTTGTGCAAAAACAACTCGAGGAACACAAACTGCTCAAGCACACCCGCTTTAAGGTGGTGGACAATAAGCAGACTTATCAACTGGGGCAGTTCCAGGCGGAATTTTTCCGAGTAAACCACTCTATTCCGGACGCGATGGGAATTTACCTGCGCAGCCCGGCCGGAAACATTATTCATACGGGGGATTTTAAATTCGACTTCACTCCTGCGGATGGTCTGGATGCGGATATTAAGAAGATTGGCGAGATTGGAAAACGGGGGGTGAATATTTTGTTCTCGGACAGCACCGGGGCACTGAAGCCTGGCCACACGCTTTCGGAGCGCATGGTGGCGGAGAGCTTGGAGAACGCGATTATGAACGCGAAGGGCCGTATTGTGATTGCTTCGTTTGCCTCACTGATTGGGCGTATTCAACAAATTTTACAGTTTGCACAAAAGTATGGGCGAAGAGTGTTTTTATCTGGAGGAAGCTTAGAGGCCAACTTTGAGATTGCGAAAAAACTTGGGTTTTTAAAGTTTCCGCCCGAGCTTGTGCACAGCGTGCGCGAGGTGAACAAGTTCCCCGACCGCGACGTACTTATTTTGAGCACGGGAGGGCAGGGCGAACCGATGGCTGCTTTGTCACGTATGGCGACCAATGCCCATCAACAGGTTAAAATTCATGACGGAGATACCGTGGTGATGTCTTCGTCACCGATTCCGGGGAACGAACGGCAGGTGCAATTTTTGGTGGATTGCTTGGCGCGTATGGGAGCGAAGGTAATCCACAATCAACTCGCGGATGTACACGCGTCCGGGCACGGGCAGCAGGAGGATTTGAAGCTTATGATGAGTCTGGCGCGACCGCAACATTTGGTGCCGGTGCACGGGAACTTTTATATGCGCCGCGCGCACGGGGACTTGGCGCCGGACGTGGGAATCCCTCTCGTGAACGCCCACATGCTGGACAATGGTCATGTGATTGAAATTAAGGACGGAAAGGTTGAGTTTAAGAAAGAGGACATTAAGGTGCGTTATGTAGTGGTGGATGGGCTTGGCACGGGCGACCTCGGTTCCACGGTGCTTAAAGAGCGCGAGACTATGGCTCAGAACGGGCTGGTGAGCGTTACTGTAAAAATGTCCAACGGGAAGGTGATTGGCGCGCCATTCGTGCTGTTACGAGGATTTTTGGCCGGTAAGGATATGGACAAGAACTTAAGGGAAATGGACAAAAAAGTGAGGGACAGTATTTTGAAATTGCAAAAAAGGACGGCTAAACCGAGCGTGCAAGACTACGAAAACGTGATCCGCAGCGACTTGGCGGGTTACATTGTGCAAAAGTTCAATAAACGGCCCCTGATCCTACCTGTTGTTGTGTTTATGTGATTCGGTGCAAAACCTTTGTGCGTTTGTGCATAAGTGGTGCACAGGCGGCTTTTGCGATGTGCACAATGCGATGTGCATAAATGATGCTTTTGGCTTGTGAGTTTTGATTTTTTGTTTTGAAGTTTGTAAGTTTTTGGAGGAGCTTTGCAGTTGTTTTGAACTTTTTTGAACGTTTATACACGACTTATGCACATGTTAACCATTTAACAGATATAAGTTTTGCACAATTGTGGTTTTTGAATCTAGAGGGACTGTCTACTTTGGACAGAAAAAGTGGTGAAAAGACATTAAAAGTGGGGTGCTTGGCAATACCTTACTATTAATAACTACTGTTTTATTTAATTAATCATTAATTAGAAAATTGCTTATAGACACATGAAAAGAAATTTGATTGTATGAATGGGATTTCCCAACTCTTATGAAACTTTCTTGCTCACAGGCCGACCTTGCTCTGGCTCTTTCTCTGGTGAACCGCGCTGTAAGTCCTAATAATACTTTGCCGGTTTTAAATAATATTTTAGTGAAGGCGGAAGGAAAACGTTTATTTTTATCCGCAACCAATCTGGAAATTGCGATAAGCGCGTCTTTTGAAGCGGATGTGCAGAATGAAGGAACGCTCACGGTTCCCGCGAAAGTGATGAGCAGTTATGTGAGTTTGCTCGAAGAAAACAGCGTGGAACTCGGAGTTTTGAATGGAAATACTATGGTGATTCGCACAGCTGGATCTGAAAGCAAGATGAAGGGAATTTCGAGCGAAGAGTTTCCGTTATTGCCAAAGTTAGATAATCCACGAGTGTTTACTTTGCCCGTTGAAGAAATTAAGGCGGCGATTGAACAGGTTGTTTTTGCAGCGTCTACAAATATTTCACGACCGGTACTCACCGGGCTTTTCTGGAAAATCGATGGAAAGATTTTGAAACTTGTTGCAACGGATAGTTATCGTTTGGGAGAAAAAACGGTGGAACTTGCAGAGGCGGTGGATGGGGACGTTGCTTTTATAGTTCCCTCCAAGACGGCTCAGGAACTTTCTAAGATTTTGGAGAGCGCGAAGGATAAGACTTTTGAAGTGCGAATCGGTAAGGGGCAAATTTTGTTTAAAGTGGGCGGCGTGGAACTCATGAGCCGTTTGATCGAAGGTAACTTTCCTGATTATGAGAAGATTTTGCCAAAGGAAATTAAGACGCAATTGGTTATTTCCAACGAAGCTTTCACTTTGGCACTCAAGAAATTGAGCGTGATTGTGCGCGAAAATAACAACAACGTGAAAGTGCGATCCGAGAAAGATAAACTGCTGATTTTTAGCGATGAAACTCAGGTTGGGCAAGGTGCTTGTGAGGTTCCGGCGAGTGGAAACAGCTCCGGGGAAGTGATAGAGACGGCGCTCAACGTACAGTACCTTTTGGATGTGCTCTCACACCTGAAGGACAGCAGTGTGCATTTCGGCTTGAACGACGGACTTTCTCCTGTTATGGTAACGCCGGCCCAAGCGAGCGGGTATTTGCATATAATTATGCCGCTCAAAATTTAGGTGCCTAGTTTTGGAGTCTCGTGAAAGATTGTAAACATCTAATCAAGCTCTTCCCTGCGGGACAAAACCTGAAGGTGATCGAGCAGTTTGATCAACAAGGGTATAGCTCACTTTCAGGTAGTGGAAATTATTCTTCCAAGGCCTTCTTGATTGCGGACTTGCTGCGCGAGATTAAGAGTTTGAAAAAGGTACTGTGGATTTGCAGCGACGAGGGGCATAAGGAAAATATTGCCAGGTCGCTTTCACTGTGGGCAGATGCACCGGTTTATGATTTTAGTTTGGAGGAAAACACGATGCGAGACAGAGGGCTGGAACGGAAAAATAAAGTGAAGCGTATGGAGCTGATTTCCATGGTTTTGCAAAAAGACGTGACGCGGCTTTTCACCGTTACGTACAAGGATTTGTTTCACCTATACCCAAGTGCGGCGGAAATTCAGAAGAGAATTGTGAGAGTGGCTCAGCGTGACCAAATCGACAGCGTGGAGTTTTTTGAATCGCTCATAACGCTGGGCTACGAGGTTTCCGACGACGCTTATGTGCAAAAGGGGGAATACTATCGCCAGGGGGATTTGATGACGATTTGGCCAGTGAATAGCGAGGCGCCAGTCCGTATGGAAATGGCGTTTGATGACATCGAACGGATTGCGATTTTTGACCAAACGACGAAGGAGGACGTGAGTGAAATCAAGGAAATTGAAATTTATCCGATTGCGGTTGGTGAGGGTGGGGTGAGCCTGCTGAGCTACTTTGGAAAGACAACTTTGGTGTTGGACGATGAAGTGGAATTCCCGGACGACGAAACTGAAAAATTTGAAGCGGTGATGGTTGGCAGAAATTCGGAGTCACGGTATATCGAATTTCGCTCGTTTATGGAGGAGACGCCGTACCACCACCATTTGCATTATTTGTCCGTGCTCAAGTACTACAACCCGCTGGATTTTATTGCGGATTTGAAGGAAAAGATGAGTCAGGATTGGACGGTATTTTTGTTCACCAAGCATCCCGAGCTCTATCATAATTTGTTCGAAGACAAGGGGATTGGCTACAGCGATTACAGTAAGGGCGAGTATCGGGGCGGCGCGGAGGTGGTGATTTTCCCGATCGGCGTGGACGACGTTTTCCCGGAGGCTTTTCAAAATCCGGCGTTGAAGTTGACGCTGATCACGGATCGAAACGTCGGCAATTTTGTGGAGACGGAGAAGAAGGCGCCCGAGCGCCAGAAGGTGTACATGGACTTTTTGACGGGGCTTAAAACGGGCGACTTTGTGGTGCACAGCGATCATGGAATCGGAATCTTTTTGGGACTCGACAAGCGCACCATCGACGAAGTGACGCGTGAGTATTTGAAGATTGGGTACGCCGAAAACGACAA
>CAYHHJ010000089.1:0-2517 GCA_964356405.1 uncultured Candidatus Peribacteria bacterium
GTCCTCTGCGAGGAAAAGCCCAAGGACTTTACCAGAAGCTTTTTGCAAAGGCAATCAGGGCTTATTACGAGGGGCGATGAGCATCCAAGGAGTATTGACCGTCTTTTGCTCAGTCTGTACCAAGAAAAACCGGGATCCAACTTGGGCCAATATTCCCGGGTTTAAACTATAATTTTCTCCCATTCGCTGGATGCCAATGCCCACGTGATCCGTCCAGTTGGACACAATTATTCTATGTACACCCGAAGCCCCTACAAAAACACTCTGGCCATACAGCTCTTGGTCAAGTTCAGGCTCAGAGGTGAGAGTTTCACCAATAGATTCACGTTGGTGGAGCCATCCAAAACCCCTCCCATGTAAAGACTGGACCACACTTAAAAGTTCATCTTCATATCCCAGCACCAATCCAGATGCAGTCAAAAATAGGCTGTGCCGTTCTTCTTCCATTCTATGTAAAAACTGTTCACTCAAGACACCTAGGCTTCCCTCTCCTTCGTCACCAGACCTAACCAGTCGTAAACTCATAGTTAATGGGTCAACTAACGTTGTCGCAGGCTACGGTGAGTTCTCTTAGCAGACCACAAATCACGTAAAACACGCAAGGACACTGGAGAAAGTCGGAGAAAAGCGAGTATAAGTTCCATAAGTCCCTGGGTTGGCTTAATATAGTAACATATTTACAGTATAGGTCAAGCCTTTCCCCAACCCCGGGGTGAAAGCCAAGGTATGATGAAAACCAAAGTAAAACCATCCAATGCCCAACCATCTCCTTCAATTTGCCAAAAAACTCGCCTACGACGCGGGTAAAATGGCCCTTATGTACCAAAAAAAGGGTTTCAGCGTGTCCACCAAAAGCGGCGCCAATGACCTGGTAACCGATATCGACAAGCTCTGCGACGAGTTCATCACCCGCACCATTCTCACCCACTTCCCCGATCACTCCATTTTGAGCGAGGAATCAGGGGTGAAAGAAGGTACCGGTGAATATAAATGGATCATCGACCCCATCGATGGCACCACCAACTTTGCCCACGGCTTGCCTCTGTTCTGCATCTCCATTGCGGTGATACACCAGGGTAAACCCATCATTGGAGTAGTGGAAATCCCTGCCCTGGGCGAAACCTTTTGGGGCCAACAGGGTAAAGGCGCCTTCATTGGCATGAAGCCCATTCACGTGTCTAAAGTGGGCGATTTGAGCAAAAGCCTCCTGGGAACCGGCTTCCCTTACGACCGCACCAGCCCACGCTACAAGAAGAATATGGAACTTTTTGATGCCTTTTACAGCGCCAGCCAGGGTATCCGCCGCTTCGGCAGCGCCGCCATTGACCTCTGTTTTGTAGCAGCCGGCCGTTTCGACGGCTTTTGGGAATACGATCTCCAACCTTGGGACGTGGCAGCAGGAAAAATCATTCTAGAAGAAGCCGGCGGCACCGTGACCAACATGGACGCCAGCACCTTCAACCCCAAACTCAAAAACATCGTGGGCTCCAACGGCCTGGTGCACAGCGAAATGCTCAAAGTCATTCAGACTCACGGAGCCGAAAAGCTTTAAGCCTGCTCTGAACCCTGAATTTCCATTCTCAGCTCCTCGAGCGCTGAAGCCGTTTCAGTCACTTTTTCCATGTACGGCGTGCGGGTAAAACCGCTGAATTTTTCAACCATGGCACACGCGCGTAAAGTGTAGGTGTCGCCTCGATTTTTGTTGTGATAAGTGTAATCAAAAACCACCCAGACTCCTTTTTCATCTTTAAAAACCTGCTCAACCGTCACCTTGGTTCCTACGGGCATTCGCACTATCACATCTTCCAAATAATTTGCCCCTCCACTCAAAATCCCATCTTTCTCATCAATATTATGTAAAACAAGCCCGTCCGCTCCACGGGTTTCAGGTGTATCCATAACCCTAAAAACCTCTCCTTTATGAGGTATCTCATTCTTTTCAGGCTGCGCTATAGATTCGGAAGCGGTATCCATGCCACCATTTTAAGCTAGTCTTGCGGAATTTACCATTTTAACTTAGGATGCGCCCCGTGATCGTGTAGCTCAGTTGGATAGAGCATCAGCTTGCGGAGCTGAGGGTCGCAGGTTCGACTCCTGCCACGGTCACCATTTTTGAATCCAGCCTTAGAATCCAGCCATGGACTTAGACAATAAATATCGACCGCATATAGAAAGAGCCTCCCTTTTACGTGTATTTTGGTGGTTTCTGGTGATTTGGCCGCTTTACATATGGAGCATATTAATCAGTTTCCTACTGCTTGTTCACTTCGTTCAAATTTTAATTCAAGGGCAGCGTAATGAAGAAATTCACAATCAAATAAGCTACTTTCTTAAATACCAATGGCAATGGACTCTGTACACTTTTATGCTGGATGACACTAAGCCCAATTGGAATCCCTTAGAATTTATTGAAGAGTGCAAGAAGGCTAAGTAAGCTTCCCTGTGTATTCGCTACTATCTTTATGCGCCAAAAGACTCGCCTCATAGCAATCGGCGTTACGCTCTTCATTCTGATGG
>CAYHHJ010000089.1:2617-4463 GCA_964356405.1 uncultured Candidatus Peribacteria bacterium
TATGAAACTCAGTTTCAAACTCACGCCGGATGAATTGGTAGTCTTGAGTATGGAGGCCAACAAGCAATCGTCGAACTACAAAAAAATGATCCGCCGGAAGATGATTCTGCTTACTTTTGTCTTCGCAACCCTGGCCTTTTCTTTCTACCTCACCTCCAAAGATTTAGTGCTGCCACTCACCATTATCGTGACGAGTCTAGTTATGCTGCCACTGTACCCTTGGCTCCAAAAATGCGCGTTCCGCCGCTATTTCAAAAAGCTCTACACCGCTCCAGAAAACTCCATATATTTGGAGAAACAAACCTTGGACATCAGCAAAAAAGGAATCACCGGAGAAAGCACCAAATCAAAAAATTTCTACCCATGGTGCAGCGTCCTTAAACTCTTTGAAGATCCAAATTATTTCATCATTTTTGTGGAAGGAAACCGCGGCTGGCTTGTGCCAAAAAAGATCTTCAAAAAAGGTGAGATCACTGAATTTAAAAAATGGTTCAAATGAATATTTTAAAACTCCGCCACCGTCTACTCGTACACCTACTTGTACCACTCCTGGTTTTCTTAGGAAGCTTCACGGCACTAGCAGTATTTTTTAGCCAGCAAAGTGGACACGTACTCTGGGAGAATCTCGTAGCTTCCGCCTTACTGGCCGCGATGCTAGCCTTCTTCGCCTTCATTTGCATGCTCAGCAAATGGACGTTCGCCCTATGGGCAATTGGGACGATTTTATTCATGGTTATTGGTCATCTCGGTTATTCTTTCGGAGACACTTACTCCCCATGCTTCGTATCTTTCTATTGTTTAGGCCACCACGTTTCACATTGGCAGCTACTCCTAATCCAAAGTCCCCTGGAGGCCATTTTCTTCATCGATATAATTGTTGGTTTCAAATTAGGAGTCCATACTTTAGTGGCGCTCAACGCCGTGTATCCGCAGACGCGCTATTTTATAGGGGCTTTTCTTATGGGCCTGTTCAGCTCTTTGCTCGGACTCACGCAAAGAATCCATAACGTCACAGACTACAACGCTCTCCAATACGCCGTACTCAGCATAATCACACTCCTTGCCATAGCCTCCTTTTGCTTCGGTATTTTCTATAAAAAAATTGGCGACCGCATAGACAAATACAAAAGAATTTATGGTGCTGCAGTGCTCTCTTGCATTCCACTGCTAACCGTCCTGATTCCCTTTGATGTGAGCACCCCAGAAGCTGCAAAAGAAGCCCTCATTTTTAGAATAGCCTTTAGTGCACTTGCCATTTTCTGCTTTGTTTACATCGGCTTCTTTGCGAAAGTTCGCTTAGGCACGCAAACTCTCAATGGCATCAGCTCGATCCGCCGCTCCAAAAATAAAGGATCCAGCCACTAAAATATTCGCACCGGCTTCTCGCACAAGTTTCGCCATTTCGGCATTGATTCCACCATCAACCGCAATATCCAGCTCAGGAAATTTCGCCCGAATGCTGCGGATTTTTTCTAGAGCCACCGGCATAAAAGCCTGCCCACCAAAACCCGGATTCACACTCATTACGAGCACGCTATCCACCAAAGGCAGCACGGCGTCCAGCGCAGAAAGTTCAGTGCCCGGATTGAGTGAAACTCCCGCCTTCATTCCAGCGCTGTGAATGCTTTCAATGAGTTTTTGCGGCTCGCTCGTCGTCTCAATATGAAAAGTAAAACTGCGAGCTCCTGCCTTTTTAAAATCCTCCACATAGTTTTCGGGATGCTCCACCATCAGGTGACAATCCAGTGGCAGTTTGGTCTTTATGCAACGCACCACCGGTGCACCAAAAGTGAGGTTCGGTACAAAATGTCCGTCCATCACGTCCACATGCAAACAGTCCACCAAC
>CAYHHJ010000090.1:0-3264 GCA_964356405.1 uncultured Candidatus Peribacteria bacterium
GCTGGCAGCAATAAACTCATCACTGTAAAGCTCGGCATCCGTTTGATCAAAATCGTAAAGAGTTAGATGTTTATATTCTGACGAGTCAACATAAATATAATCCACTAAGAAGCCAATTTTGCTGCCATGCGATATTCCGTAGTAGGTAGTTGACATTGAACAGTAAAAATCACAGCTTTTGATTTTGAATACTTTAGTGTCCAAGTCCGGAAAATCTACGAGTATAGAAACCTCGCCCCCCGCAATCGATGACTCCTCAATGAACTCGCGGATATTTGGATCAACATCAGCTGTAAACTGAAGAGAGGGGGCACAAGAAGTCAGCAGGGTGAATCCGATCGTAAGTAAAATATGAGTTTTTCGTTGTGACATGTGGAATTGTTTAACCGTATAAAAACGCCATAACGGCACCTACCAGCCCAAGAGGCAAGGCAATGGCCAAGAGGGTCTTGCCCTGCCTCCACCATTCCCGGCCCATAAAAATACAGAGTCCCGTTAGAGCCGTTAGGATAAGGACTATACTAGGAACGTCGGGGATACCCAGCCCTAAACCAAGAAAGAGGTAGGCTATAAAACCGACCACATAAAAGAACCCACCGAAGATAAATGAAAAACACAGAATGACGGCAAGGTCTTCGAGCTTGAATGGCGACTTCTTGTTCATGATTTAAACTTTACGCGAGACCTGTGGCCCGTGTAAATCTACAAACATCCCTTTTATCTAAACCAGCCTCCAATCTTGCTTGCCCAGCCTTTTACGGCTGAAGTCGCTTTTTGAGTGAAAGATGGAACTATGACGGGTGCTACTGGAGCTTTCGCTTGAATGGCATGCGCTTCAGGTAGGTCGAATGCGGCGCTCATTCCCATTTGCTCGGGAGTGAGTAGGGCAAGGACTTCGTCTTCTTCCTCATCCAGGGCAATTTCTTCCAAGTCGGCTTCATCGTCTACGGGGTCTAGTTCGAGCACTTCATCCACATAAAGGGGTTCTGGCAGTTCCGCACCGATTTGCTCAGACTCGAATTCAACTTCAACGAGCGTGGGCAGTGTGACAGCTTCCGCCCTCTTTTGAGCTGTTCTAAGGTTCATTGGCTCGGGTGCATCGTAGAGGCTAGCCGACTGCTCCAATTGAGTACTTGGATACTGGAAGTGAGCAGGTGAAGGTGGTGGCGTAGTAACAAAACCGGTAACGGTTTCTTTGATTTGTTCTGGAGTGATTTTTGCAAGATCGGCTTCAGGTTGAGCGTCATCTTCTGCGATGCGAGAATCCTGAATAAGAGCGATTTGTTTTGCCAGGGCTAAAGCGCTTTGGTCGGAATTATTTGGATCGTCTACTGAATCGAGATTTTCGTCAGAAGCAATTCGAGCCAAAGCACCATCGATGTTTGTGATGGGAGTAGGTGAAGCAGCAAGACTTTCTAAAACAGCATCATATCCACCCCACGTTTCCAACTTTTTAACTACTGAGGTGTAAGCACGAGTGTCATCCTTCCAAGTACTATTCAAATCTTGCCAAGAACTTGCATCTGCATAGAGTCCACCCACAAGTTCATTGGTAGCAGCGGCCGTGAGACGAGCATCAGTTGAGGACATTTGAGCTTCTACTTTTCCGTAGAGCGTGGGGGCTTCTATAGGAGAAGCTTCACAAGCAATTTCTTCGTCGATACATTGATCCGGCTCAGCTTCAGCGGACGTGTCTGCTGAGGTGTCGCAGGTTTGAGCAACGAGTGCAGAGGCAGAGTGATCAGTGGATTTGGTAAAATATTCTGCTAGTGCAGCGAGCCCCATGGTTCCAGCACAACTAGCGGCGCTTAGTGCCCCTAGACCGGCCAATGCAAGGTAAACACCACGACGAGTGCTACGCGTTGGCGCTTCAATGTGGCCTCTTATGAGGTCTAGATCAAGATTGCGTTGAGACTTAACGCCAGGATTGGTGTCGTCGTCAGACTCCCAAGGATTTTCTTCAACTTCAAGACCCTTCATCGCCATTTCAGCCTGGAGAGCATGTATCCCTTGCGCCTGCTTTTCTAAAACATGAGCCGGTGCCTTTGCTCTTTTCAATGCTAAGTATTGATTGATGGAATCTCTGTGGATACTAATGAGTCTTTCGGCAACACTTTCTGCTGAGGACTCCGATTTTACTTTACCTTCACCTCCGATAGCTATTCCACGTGTTGAAGAGATACCTCCCAGATCTTTTCTTTCACTTGGTTTATCTGAATAACCGGGGCGTGCAATTATTCCTGCTGGCCCTGAACCAGCTGGGGGCAATTCACTCTCGTTTCCTTCAAACTCGCCCATCTCCAGCGTTAAATCGTCGTCTTTTGGTTCGCTTATGGACATTTAATTATGTTAAACAAGGACGCCGATTGTAAAATCATTCATAGCTAGTGTCAACTATAAAGTCGTGCACCATTCGCATTCGCCACAGGCGGTGAACTCGTCCACATCGAGGAAACGGAGGTTTTGGATGTCGTCGTAGACGGATTTGATCTGAATTTTGAGGTCGGTGAGTTCTTCGGGAGTTGGGTAGATGGGTTTGCGGACATAGTCGCCTGTTTTGCTCTTTTGTACAAAGTCGATTTCGCCGCTCACCATGGTGTAGGGGAATTTTTTGGAGTTGTCGCAGAGGAGTTTGTAGAAGAGGATCTGGCGGCGGTACTCCCCTTGCGGACCGAATTCGGATTTTTTGTTGTCGGGCATGCCGGTTTTGTAGTCCACCACGTGGACTGAACGCTTTTTTGTAGGCTCGGCTTCGCCGAGTGGTTCAATTTTGTCGAGCTTTCCCGTGATGGGCACGCCGTCCACGTTCACGCCGTGGGAACGGAAATCGTATTCCACTTCTACATCGGGGCGGAAAGTGTCGCGGTAGTGATCGTAGTAATCGGCGAGCGTGCGTTTGCCGAGGTCGAGGCCTCCACGGAAATCTTGCAGCGAAAGGATTTCGTGATGCAGATGCTTTTCAAATTGTTCGAGCACGGTTTCTTTGGAGGGGACGCTGCCTTCACGGATGCCCACATAAAGATCTTTGAGCGCTTCATGCACGGCGGTTCCAAAAGCAGCTGATTTATTCTTTGCACGTGGCACGCGCAGCACATTGCTGTAGTAAAAGAGTCGCGGACAGCGGAGGTAGTTATTGAGGTGGGTCACACTCATGGCGTAGTTCTGCAAAAGGCTTTTCACGTAGGCGCGGTGGTCTTCGCTAAGGCTGGGTTTGGGCACGAGGAAGAGCGTTTGCAGGTGCTCCAACGACTCTTGTTCAAGGTA
>CAYHHJ010000090.1:3364-4433 GCA_964356405.1 uncultured Candidatus Peribacteria bacterium
TTGGAGCGGTGTGCGGTCATGAGGCAGACGGCGTCCTTGTTGGTGACGAGTTCCTGCGCAGGAAGGCTGAGGCCGTTTTCTTTGAGCAGGTCGAGGTAAGCGATGAAATTGGTGAGCGTCATGGCGGGATTCGCACGGTTCCACTGCTTGAGTTCCGCAAAAAGGCTATTGAGGCGATTGAGTTCTTCGAGCTGATTTTCCTGCGCGAGGATGCGTTTGAGGTAGCCGCTGTCTTGGATCAGCAGATCGAAAAATTCAATCAGCGGACGGTTGATGCTTTCTTTGTGCCACGACATGAGCTTATCGGCAAAGTCGGTGAAGGTGGGGTTTTCCTTCATGGCCTCGAGGAAACTAATGCGTTTAGCGTGGGCCTCGCGCGTGAGCTTGGCGATGCTGAGCGAATCGAAATCCCAAAAATCGTAGTGCAAAATGGTGAAGAGTTGCGATTCGTCTTCGGGATTGGCTAGGTAGCGAAGTAGATTGAGAAGTTTTTGCACGCTTTTGTCATTGAGGAGATCCTGACCCGCAGAAAGATGGAAGGGAATTTGCATGCGAAGAAAGAGCTCCACGAGGCCTTCGGCCTCTCGGTTGTTTCGGTAGAGAATAGCGATTTCGGAGGGTTTGGTTCCTTCGGCCAGTAGGCGCTGAATTTCTTTGGCGAGGAAGTAACGCTGCGAATCAGCGTTGTCGAGTTCCGCGATGCGGATGGGCATGACGGGGTGCGGCACGTTGGAGTGCAGAGCTTCGAATTTTTCGTCGAGGAATTGTGCGAGCGTTTGTTCACTGTGGGCAATGAGCGACTGCGCGGCATCGAGTATAGTTTGCTGGCTGCGGTAGTTCTCGCGGAGCGTGACAACTTGAACAGTTTTTTTATACAGCCGATAGAAATACAGCAGGTTTTCGAGCGAGGCACCTTGGAAACGGTAAATAGATTGCTTGTCATCCCCCACCACAAAGATATTGGGGTTTTCAAAGAATTCGCCGAGCAGACGTACCACTTCATTTTGCGCGCTGTTGGTGTCTTGGTATTCGTCCACCAAAATGTACTGGAATTGTTCTTGATAATGCG
>CAYHHJ010000091.1:0-4389 GCA_964356405.1 uncultured Candidatus Peribacteria bacterium
TGGTGATTCTCAAAGCTTTCTCTAATTCCTTTCAAAATGAGCAGCGCGTCTTCTTCGCTGGGTTCATCCACCATTACAGATTGGAAACGACGTTCGAGTGCCGCATCTTCCTCAATGTGTTTTCGGTATTCGTTAGTAGTAGTGGCTCCAATCACTTGAACCTTACCTCGGGAGAGGGCTGGTTTCAAAATATTAGCAGCATCTAGGCTTCCCTCAGCGCTTCCGGCACCGATCACGGTGTGGAGTTCGTCGATGAATAGAATTACATTCGGTTGGCTCGCCGCTTCCTCCAAAATCGTTTTAATGCGTTCTTCAAATTCTCCACGGTACTTGGTTCCGGCAACCACACTCGCCATAGAAAGGCTGAGGATGCGCTTGTCGAGCATAGAATCGGGCACTTTCTCCTGCACAATACGCAGAGCGAGGCCTTCCACCACGGCGGTTTTACCCACCCCAGGTTCTCCAATCAAAACGGGGTTGTTTTTGGTTTTTCGGAGCAAAATCGCGATACAACGTTCGATTTCCTTGTCTCGTCCAATCACTGGGTCGAGCTTTTTGTCGGTCGCTTCTTGTACGAGGTCAGTCGTGAAATAGTCGAGAGCAGGAGTTCCACTCTTACCATCTTTCTTCTTGGCTTCGAACCCGGTCTCTTTAGGTTCCTGACCTGCGAGCACTCCTTGTAGCCCGTTGAGAAAGAATTCGAGTGGGTTAACATTGCCAGGAAGAGGTGCGCCACCTTGAGCACCGCCATTTTGAGGCATGCTTGGGTTTGACTTCATACGTTCAAAGGTTTGCATGATTTCCTGACGAATGTCTTCGGGAGAAATCTTCATGTTTTCCAAAATCACGGTTGCAGCGGTGTTCTCTTGCACCACGAGTGCGTACAAAAGGTGCTCGGTTCCCACAAACATGTGGGTGAACTCGTGCGCGCTGCGAATAGCATCCTCAATCACTTTTTTGGCAAAGCCGCTGAGGCCGCCCGGATTTTTGGCTCCACGTTGTGACATTTGAGTGCGTCCCACGGTTTTTAATACCAAATTCACATTTTCGAGCGTAACACCAAAATTTTGTAAAATCGTAGAGCCCAGGGAATTGCGTTGAGACAAAATTCCAATCAAAATATGCTCGGTTCCCACATAGCTGGTGCCCGTTTTTTTGGCTACCTCTTGCGCCACAATGAGTGCCTGCTTGGCTTCTTTTGTGAATTTGTTGAATTGATCTGAATTCGACATAGTTCTATAAGATTAATTATTCTTTATATCTTAGCAAATTTGGACGGTTTTTTCACCTATTCTGCTTTGCTTAAAGTCAGAAAAGCGGTCTTATATATTAGCCCTTATCATTCGTTGCGGTGGAGCTGATGGAGTCGGCCATGATTTGCATGGCACTTTGGTATTCGGCAGGCCCACTAATAGTGTAGCTGCGACCTTCCACTTCAACCGTTACAGAAGCCGTATCGCCACTTAGAGTGAACCCTACTTTTTGAGCTCCGTTGAAGGTCATGGTGAGGATGGCTTTGGAGTCCTCATCATCGGTAGAGGTATCGCTGAAGGTGTATCCCGTACTGCTCCCGGCGTAATACCAATTGCCAGGGTAGGACATCTTGAATTCGTAAGGCTTGCTCTCGAGCTCACGGTAGTTGCTGAAGCTCACTTGGCCCTCTGTAGGCGTCACGGTTGTTGTCTCGGGCTCCTCAGTTTCGATAGGCTCGTCTTCTTCTACTACGGGCGTTTCAGGGCTCTCCATAAGTTCACCATAAGTGGTGAAACGGAATCCACTCGCCAAGGTTGCAAAAGTATTGCTATTGGTTAAACGGTCCGTGTCACTTTCGGATTCATGATTGTAGCTGAGCTCATAGAGTTTTTCCTCGCGTGGAATGAAGTAAAAGGTGTTCCCGGTGCTGGTTTTGTAGCGAACACTCAGAAGTCGGTCGGTTCCTACGTACGCAAGTTCGCTTTCGGCCGCTACCAAGCTGGCATAATGAGCCACCACGTAACTGCGAACTTCAGCAGCACGATCTTCCTGCGTGTCTTCGGATGTTTTCACCAGCGCTGCGTCCATTTGAGAAATCTCAATGGTGTCTAAGCTCGGCTCCACTACAGGATTCATAACAGGCTCTTCGGCTTTGAGATCAAATTCCTCCACGCCTTCCTGTTCCTCAGCCGCCACGATAGGCGCGGTCAAAACAACCGAGCTGGTCTTAACGTCCACAGTCCAATCACTTGGATAGCTCATAGAGAAACCGAGACTTGGGTTTTGGTAGTCGAGCATGGTCACTTCGGTAGCGGTCTCATCCACGAGTGGTGCATCGGTGATGCGTTGTACCTCGAAAAGAGGCTTGTCCAAGTCTTCGTAGGTGGTCACCATCCCATAAGCTTCCACATTCACGCCGTCGTAGTCACTGCTGTCTAAATCGTAGCGGTCAGAATACGCATAGAGCACATCGCCGTCCTCGGTTTCGAACAAATGAGTGATGACGTCCTGCACTTCAACGCCGCCCAGGGATTTGAATTCGCCCACGTAGGTTTCGTCCTCGCGGGTGAGGGCATCGCTGAGTGAATCGCTGCCGCAAGCGCTTAAAAGAATGGTCGCACAAAGAAGCGACAGAACAATCACTTTGTTCCTTAAAATTGAGTTGAAATTCATAGACTTTGGTTAGTTTGGCTCATGCCGAAATAAGTATAGACTTTTTCGGTTAGAAGTCTACCCCTCGGCGTGCGTTCCAAAAAGCCCAATTGCATCAAGAAAGGCTCATAAATTTCTTCGATGGTTTCCTCCTCTTCGTTCGTGGCTGCAGACAGCGTTGAAAGGCCCACGGGACCTCCTTTAAATTTCTCCAAAAGCGTCTTTAAAAGTTTGCGATCCGTGGAGTCCAGGCCCAGTGCGTCGATGCCCAGCATTTCCAAGGTTTGTTCCACGATTTTTTCATCCACGAGGGTTTTGTCTTGCACATGGGCAAAGTCGCGTACGCGGCGCAGCAAACGGTTGGCCACCCTTGGAGTTCTTCTTGCACTTTGAGCCAATTTTTTTGCAGCCTCCGCCTCCACTTCAATGCCTAAAATCTTGGAGCTGCGTTGCAGAATTTTTTCAATATCCGCTTCCTCATAAAATTCCAGTTTCAAAACATTTCCAAAACGGTCGCGCAGTGGGGAAGAGAGCGACGAAAGCTTTGTAGTCGCGCCAATGAGAGTAAACTTTGGGAGACTTATACGCATGCTGCGGGCGGATGGCCCTTTACCCACCACGAGGTCGAGGCAAAAATCTTCCATGGCGCTGTACAAAATTTCTTCCACGGCTGGCTTGAGTCGGTGGATTTCGTCGATGAACAAAATATCGTTGGCTTGCAAATTGGTGAGCAGCGCAGCCAAGTCACCCTGACGTTCAATAGCGGGTCCACTGGTTATGCGAATCTGTGCACCCATTTCCTTAGCCAAAATAAAGGCGAGCGTGGTTTTTCCGAGACCCGGGCATCCGTGCAGCAAAATGTGTTCCATGGCCTCCTTGCGTTTGCGCGCCGCCGGTAAAAACACCGCCAAATTTCGTTTGATTTCATCTTGCCCAATGTAATCCGCCAAAGCCTGCGGCCGCAGCACATTTTCAGTCTGCACTTCATCGGCTAATTTCTCCGGTTGAAGCGGACTTAGTTCATCTTGGTGAAGGGGAGGGTTCTTTTCGATCATCGCTTTCAATCTAACAAAATCTTTCGTATAATGCGAGCCAATGACGCCTCCCTTTAAATTCACCGATTTCCTCAAGGTTTTTGGACTTAGCATTGTGCTGTTCGCAGGTTTTGCCGCGCTGTTTTCCTACGTTCCTCAAGTTTCCGATGCACTCGCCGGATTCCACCCAACCGTTTCTTTTCTCGTCCAATATTTGATTCAATTCGCAGTCCTCTTTTTTCCGCTCTGGCTCTTTGTGGTGGATAAATACAACGCGGGTCTCAGCGACTTCGGCTTCGTAAAAGTCCGCGCGTGGCAACTCATTCGCACGGTGCTGCTCTGCTATGGATTTTACCTCATCGTTTCTTTTGCCCTCTCGGCCTTTTTGCAATACACAGGCCTCAGTTTGCCAGGCTACCAGGAACAAGCTTCTTATCTACCACTCTTTGGTTACGACATCGTGGGCCTGACCTGCGCCTTCATCGTAGTTGCAATCCTCGCCCCAATGCTGGAAGAACTCTTCTTCCGAGGTTTTATTCTACGCACCTTCACTAAAACATGGCCACCTTGGCTCGCCAGTATTCTCACCGCGGTTCTCTTTGCGCTGATCCACTTCCAACTTCAAACCATTCTCCCACTTTTCTTCCTGGGACTCATTCTCAATTACGCTTACCAACGGACCGGTTCGGTGTGGACTTCCGTTGCGTTCCACAGTTTAAATAACACCATT
>CAYHHJ010000092.1:0-4383 GCA_964356405.1 uncultured Candidatus Peribacteria bacterium
GCGCCCAATGCACGCAAGCCACTGAGTGCATTGGCCAAGCGAGGTTCTTTTTAAATTATTTATAACCCCTTATTTATGACTGTAAATTCACCTGATCGCGAGCATTCCCCAGAGATGGAGGCTGCGAACCACGCCCCAAGCCAAAGCGCATCGGTAGCTAATGTTGTCGACGCCACTGCCTCTCGATTAGCCGACCTAGAAAGGCTATATGGTCCAGGGCGACTTCACCAAGAACACGGCGTTACTTGGTATGTGACGCCTAATCCAAAAGATCCAGGCATGGAGAATTATCGTACCCCTGACTACAACGAAACCTATAATCAACGTGCGTTTAATGGAGCCTCGTTCGAAGAGACGCCTTGGTTGAGCGGGAATGCAATATGGGGAGTGTAGTCTTGACTTGATGAATGGCTATAGGCTCTCTATACTACGCTGGCTTTCGGGCCATCTTAGCTCAGTTGGTAGAGCGGCGGTATCGTAAACCGCAGGTCACCGGTTCGATTCCGGTAGATGGCTCCATTTGACGTAAGTATAAAAAGTTATATACTACACTCTATTTAATTTTTCTTGTGACGGCAAAGCGGAAAACCAATAGCGGACCGAGTGAATGGCCCAGTCAGCCGGCTGTTTGTGAGTGCGCTTTTAATGCCGCACGATGATAAAGACACCAAGACAGCGGCGAATAAACACTGGTCAAAATTTTTGCTTGCGTTGGACGAGGCCATGGACTCAGAAACTTTGGAACGAAATCGGCGCCTGGCTCAACCCGACCCTGTGGATGATACCGGCTTCAGTGTGCATAGAAATGTGGTGCAACTACGCGTGATCGACGACTGTCCCGTGCCACGTTCGACTTCACTCAATAAAGATAGCCAAGCGCTTTTTCAGGCGGCTTCACTGGCCGAGGGCATGGTTCTGCTCTCTGATTTGGTGGATGAACGTCGCCACGCTGCTCTTAGAAACTTACCGGCCTTCCGGAAACTGCTCGCTTATTTGAGTTGCATTGTACGAAAAGGAATGGCGGGGCAAAACATTTCACCTGAAAACTTCGTGAAAGCGGCGAAAAGTCTCACGCTTTTGACGGCGGACCCGGTGTATATTATGCCAAATGGAAAAGTGGTTTTGGGCGGCCAAACAAGCGGCGAGGATGCATAGGTATTGAAAAGATCATTTTTTACTATATAATCGCTTGGCCCAGCGCCACTTTAGCTCAGCTGGTAGAGCAACGGTTTTGTAAACCGTGGGTCGTCGGTTCGATTCCGACAAGTGGCTCCATTTGACTTATGCAAAATTTGTTGCTAAACTACGTTCCATTAATAATTTCACCTTATGCGTACTCCTGAACTCCTGCTTGCTACCACTTTACTAGCTGAAGGTTGCTGTATGCCTATGCTTGGGGAACAAAAGCCTCTAGAAGAAAAAGCTCCTTCCTCACTTAGCGCCAGTGTTGAGGGCTATAGTACTACCTTTGCAGTGCCTTCTCAGGTAGATGCACTTGAAGCTGAAGCGGTGAGAAAAGTAAGTGGTGCACTAAAAGATACCATCGGTTGCGAAGGCCCTTACTTTTATAGAGTCGACGGAGGGGCTTACAGAGAAAACCCTATCTCGAATAAAGAAGATTTAGTCTTACTAAGTGATAAAGAACAGTGTGTTGGACAAAAAGGTTCTGATGGGATGTGTACTGGTGTTGCCCTGCAGTACTCTCAAGGAGCAATGGTAAATGGATTCACAGTGTCTGGATTGTGCCTTCCTCCCGAAGCCAAGGATGTACCTCAAGCCGAATTGGATAGTTTGATCTCAAGTGAAGGCTATCAAAAGGATCTCAACCTCACTACTATTTTGGCTGAAAGAACTGTTTACGAACAGTAGGACGTATTTTTCTAACGATTCTATGTCTCTAACAGATGCCGTTAAACATTTTACTGGGGTAGACGTGGTAACTGACCACTTACGCAGAGAGGATGCACTCTTGGCAGGCAAGCCAGATCGGCTTCCAGTTCAATTTGATGATTTGGGGTTAACACTCCGAGTATACGGGAACCGAGCTAGGTTTTGTGCTGAGTATCCTGCGACTGTTCTTGGGCGAGCTGTTACCCCCTGGACTTACTGGACCAATCACGGATAAAGGAATCCTGCTTATCACTGCGGAAAAACCAGAATAAAAACATAAAATAAGTTGAAAACATTGTGCTTCCATTTTTTAATTGTTTGTTTACAATTAGTTTACAACTGATAATTGTTTGTTTACAATTAGTATATAACTAATATAAATGGACCTTACCGGACAAATCTTGGCCTACGCACAGAAGAGCGATCCTTTCTCCGTTCGGGAGCTTTTTGAACACTTCAAAAAGGGATATACCCGAGTCTATTTATCACAAGTGGTGAATCGTTTGGTGAAACGTGGAGATTTAGTACGCTCTGGATCGACTCGCTCAGCCATGTACGCTTCACAGCAAAAACGGGGACTGCTCAGTACACACCTTAAAAAGCGGTTTAAAAACGAAAATATTGAGGAATACCGTATTTACCAAATTTTTGAAAAGGAACTTCCCTTTATCCGTGATTTACCCGAGCATCTTCAAAGTATTTTAGTCTATGCCTTTACTGAAATGATGAATAACGCCATTGAACATTCTCAATCTGATTTTATTGAGGTGGAAATGGGCAAGTCCAGTGGCAGTATTTTTTTTACCATCAATGACTTTGGAGTGGGGGTGTTTAAGAATGTGATGAAAAAAAGAAAACTCAACTCTGAACTGGAGGCGATACAGGATCTTCTCAAAGGCAAAACTACAACTGCTCCGCGAGCTCATAGCGGGGAGGGGATTTTTTTTACGTCTAAGGCGGGAGACGTATTCAGTTTGGAAAGTTTTAAGCAGACCCTAATGGTAGATAATCATATTCAAGATCTCGCGATTGCTGAGTCTGAAAGGTCTAAAACCGGTACGCTTGTCTCTTTTTTTCTGGATGAGAATCACACTGGTCATTTAGATGAGGTTTTTCGAGAATACTATACGGATAAAACTGATTTTGCTTTCGATAAAACTAAAGTTCTTGTCAAACTCTATACTATGGGCACGATCTACGTTTCCCGCTCTCAAGCGAGACGACTTCTGTCGGGACTCGATAAGTTTAAAACGGTGGTTTTGGATTTTGATCAAGTCCCGGGGGTGGGGCAGGCTTTTTGTGACGAAATTTTCCGGGTCTTTCAAAAGGCTCATCCTGAAATTGCATTTGAGACCTTGAATACGAATGAACATGTTCGCTTCATGGTTGAACGGGCTAAAAATATGTTAGAATGAGTTTGTGAATATTCTAGAAGATCACAAGCTGGCGTCCTATTGCACCTATCAAATAGGAGGGCTGGCTGATTTTTTTGTGGAGGCGACTTCTACAGAAGAGGTGATGGAGGCACTGGAATGGGCTCAGGATCGAGATATGCCTGTGTATGTGCTTGGAGGCGGCAGCAATTTGCTTTTTGACGACGGCGGCTTCCGCGGCTTGATGATACGGGTGAAAAGCAGCGAGCTAAAAGTAGAGGGGGAGGAAATTCACGCGGACAGCGGAGTGATCATGGCGAAAGTGGTTTTGGCGGCTCTGGAAGCGAGCTTAACTGGCATGGAAGAGTGGAACGGACTGCCCGGAAGTGTGGGTGGCGCCGTGCGTGGAAATGCAGGGTGTTTTGGGGTGGAGGCGAAGGACATTTTAAAAAGTGCGACGGTTTTTGTGCCGGGCGAGGGAGTGAAGACGCTTGTGGTGGAAGATTTGGCATATGCCTACCGGGAGTCGCGGCTTAAAAAAGAGGGCGGCGTGGTGCTGAGTGCGGTGTTCAAACTGCACGCTGGTGAGAAAATGGCGATACAAGAAAAGATGAAAAACATTGCGAAAAGCCGCATACAAAAACAGCCACCGGGCAGCAGCACAGGGTCGTTTTTCAAGAACCCGCCAGGGGACTTTGCAGGGCGCCTCATTGAAGCAGCGGGGCTCAAAGGAAAACGGCTTGGGAAAGCGCAAATATCCGAGCAGCATGCAAACTTTTTCTTGAACACAGGTGGCGCGAGCGCAGGTGAAATTTTGGAATTGGCGGCGCTGGCGGAGGATGAAGTTTTTGCTCAATTTGGAGTGAGACTGGAGCGCGAAGTGGTGTTTGTGCCCAGCGAATAATATTGCGTGCGCTCCAGAAAGCTGCTTAAATAGCGGATGAAATGCACTAACCCCACGCTATGCAAGTTAAAGCACTAGTTAACAACCAAATCGTCCGCGAACTTTTCATTTTCGCAGGTCTTTTGGCAGCCGCTCTTTTTGTTTCTCAATTGATTCCACACTTGGCCTTGGCCGAGGGATTCATCAGCCCAGAAGATAACCCCGATATCATCAGTG
>CAYHHJ010000093.1:0-4371 GCA_964356405.1 uncultured Candidatus Peribacteria bacterium
AAACATAAAGGCTCCCGTTGAAGAAATCCACCCATAGAATGAAACAGGGAAAGGGGAGGATGGATTCCCTAAAGTTGTTTCGCCATCTGTAATTCCTCATTCGTAGGGATGACGAGCACGGTAAGGAAGGAGTTTTTGTGTGAGATTTGAACGGCATTTTTCTTGTTCGCTTTGGGGTCGAGTTTGAGGCCAAAGGATTTGAAGTAATTGCAGATTTGTTCGCGCAAATAGAAGGCGTTTTCGCCAATGCCCGCGGTGAAGACTAGGGCGTCTGGAGGCCCGCCGAGGGCTGCAAAATAGCTGTAAATGATTTTGGCCATCTGGTAGCTGAATACATCGAACGTGCGCTTCGTGCCGGGGCTGCGTTTATTGGCCCACAGGGTGCGCACGTCGGAACCCAATTCGGAGAGCCCCTTGAAGCCGGATTCTTTTTCGAGCATGTGATGGATTTCTTCTGGGGACTTTTTCTCGAGTAAATGGAAGATGATGGCGGGGTCTATGGTTCCGCTGCGTGTGCCCATCATGGGGCCTTCCAGTGGGGTGAAACCCATGGAGGTGTCGAGCGAAATGCCATCTTTAATAGCGCACACACTCACGCCGTTGCCGATGTGGCAGGTCACGAGGCTTGCATGTTTGTTGTCCAGCATTTTAACGGCTTCTTGTGCCACGTATTGATGACTGGTGCCGTGGAATCCATAACGGCGGATTTTCTTTTTGGTATAGAGAGAATAGGGCAGACCGTAGAGGAAGGCTTTTGCCGGCAAGGTTTGGTGGAAAGCAGTGTCGAAAATGGCGGTGTGTTTAGCCTTGGGCAGGAGTTTTTTGCAGGCTTCAATGGCGGATACGTTGGCAGGGTTGTGCAGCGGAGCCAGCTCGGAGAGTTTTTTGATGGTGGCGATCACGCCGGGGGTGAGCTTGGTAGCTTTTTTAAAGGATTCGCCGCCGTGTACCACCCGGTGACCGACTTTGTTTATTTCTTTAAAGTTAGCGATGGCACCATCAAGTTGCAGGCGCTTCAAACCATAGTCTAAAGCTTCATGGTGATTCTTGGCTTGCACGGTGTTTTTTTCTTCGTGACCATCTTCAAAGTAGCGGCGGAATTGGCAGGTCTTTTGGCCAATACCATCGATGTGGCCTTTGTAGAGCGGCTTCAATTTCCCGTCAAAAAGCGCAAAGCGGAGGGAGGAAGAGCCGGCGTTGAGAATAAGGATTGCCATACGTGTTTAGAGCTTAGCACAGGTTTTTCATTTTGGAATCTTGACTGAGGGCGAGCTATGGGGTAAGATTGTGGGGTAATTAAGTTACCCCTATGAAAAACGATCCCAAACAGTCCGGTAGAGAGAAAGTTAACTTTATGCTCGATCGGACGCTCTTTTTGGAAATTAAACAGTACGTGCCAGAAGGCGAACGGAGTGATTTCGCAAATGAGGCTTTTGAGCAGGCGTTAATAGATTTTAAAAGAGCGAAGGCTTTGGATGATTTAGATGAATTGAGAGCCATGAACAAAACTTATATTTCTAATGATGAATTAATCCAATTAAGAGATGAAGGAAGGAAATAAACTCTATGTCTTAGATGCGTGTGTTGTTCTTAAGTGGGTTCTTCCTCCTGAAGAGGATGTGGCAAAGGCGCTAGTTTTGAAAACAGACTTTCGTCAAGGAAAAATCGACTTAATGGTTCCTGAGCACTTGATAGTTGAAGCTTGCAATACGGTTGCTAGAAGGATGCCAGATTTTTTGGTCTCCGTTTTCAATAAGCTTAATCAAATATTTACTCCTCATAGATTGAATGAAGAAGTAGTTTTACTTGCAGGTCAGTTGGTAGCCAGGTATCCGAAAATTTCTTTTTATGATGCGGCTTATCACGCCCTTGCTCTGATCAAAAGAGCTACATTTGTTACTTCAGATGAGAAGTATTATCAGTTGGTAAAAGATGAAGGTTGCATTTTACTTCTAAAAAATTACTCTTCAAATGAAAGTGACGCGTAAATGCAAAAAATGCGGTGTCAAAATTATAACGATAAATGGTAAATCTCTTGAGGATGCTTTGATGGATTTTCGGAGAAAAATTGCTTTTGAGCAAATTGAAGAATTACGTAAGAAAAATAAAGTTTATCTTTCTACTGAGGAGATTTTGAAGGCGAGAGATGAGGGTCGGAAATAAAACTCATTGAGGATTCTCCTGGTCTTCAGTAAGATGGACTTGGTTTTAACTCACGCCATGACAAAAACCGATCAAGAAGCCTTGCAGTGGCTTAAAAAATATCTGCGCTACACCGACTACATTGGTGCCGCTCAACTTTACTTAAAGGACAATTTTTTCCTCGACGAAAAATTGGAGCCGGAGCACATTAAAGAGCGGATTTTGGGACATTGGGGGACGGTGCCGGGGCTGAATTTTATTTATGCGAATTTGAATTATTTGGTGTGGAAACATTCGTGTGAAATGCTTTTGGTGACGGGGCCAGGGCACGGGGCGCCCGCTATTTTGGCGAACTTGTTTGCAGAAAAAACTATGGGGGATTTTTATCCCGGTTTTGAGCGTGACGGAAAAGGAATGGGCCGACTGATCCACGACTTTTCTTGGCCACACACTCAATTCCCTAGCCACGTGACGCCGGGGGTGCCGGGGTCCATTTTGGAAGGAGGTGAACTCGGATACAGTTTGGCCACCGCATTTGGAGCGGCCATGGACAACCCCAATTTGATTGCGGTTGCGGTGGTGGGCGATGGAGAAGCAGAAACGGGCGCGATTGCGACGGCCTGGCACAGTAATAAATTTTTGAATCCACGTACCAGTGGCGCGGTTTTGCCCATTGTTCACATCAACGGATATAAGATTTCGAACCCGACTATTTTTGGACGCATGGACGACAATGAATTGCGTGCGCTTTTTGTGGGTTATGGTTACGAGCCGTTCATTGTGGAGGCTCCGAATTTGGAAAAGAAAATGATGGAGACCATGGAGAAGGCTTATCAAATGATCCGCGCGGTGCAAAAGAAAGCGCGTAGTAGCAAGAAGGGACTCTTAAAGCCCAAGTGGCCTGTGATTTTGCTTCGTTCACCGAAAGGTTGGAAAGGAATTCAAAAGTTCCACGGACACAGTGTGGAGGGTTCTTTCCGGGCACATGGAGTGCCGGTGGATCATCCCAAGCAAGATCCCGTTGCGCGCAAGGCGATTCAGGATTGGTTGAAGATGTATAAAATCCGCGAGTTGGTGGACGCGCAGGGAAGGCCAAAAGCGGAGGTAGTGGAATTTGTACCCACGGGTAGCAAACGACTCGGTATGTGTAAGCACGCGATTGGTGGGAATATTATGAAGCCGCTCAAACTTCCTGCGCTCGGCAAGTACGCACTTAGAGTGAATAAACGGGGAACTTTGCAGTCCGGCAGCACGCCGGTGGGTGCGGAATTTTTGCGTGATCTCATTAAGCTGAATCCAAAAACTTTCCGAGTCTTTTGTCCGGATGAATTGGAATCGAATTTGTTTAAAGCGGTGTTCGAAGCGACTGGCCGTGGATTCACGTGGCCGCTCGTAAAAAATGATGAGCACATGGAGTACGACGGACGTATTTTGGAAATGCTTTCGGAGCACAGTTTGCAGGGTTGGATGATGGGGTACACGCTCACCGGACGCTTTGGATTTTTCTCCAGCTACGAGGCGTTCCTTACCATTATTGCGAGCATGGTGGACCAGTATGCGAAGTTCTTAAAACAGAGTTTCAAAATCAAATGGCGAAAGCCGGTGCCACCGTTGGTTTACCATTTGGGAAGCGTGGGATGGAGGCAGGAACACAACGGATATTCGCATCAAAATCCCAGCTTTGTGAGCAACCTTTTGCAAAAGCACGGGGAGTTCTGCCAAGTGTATTACCCTGCCGATGCTAACAGCTTTTTGGCGGCACTCGAGCAAGCGTTTCAACGTCCCAATACCATTAGTGTGATTGTGGCGGATAAGCGAGAAGTGCCTCAGTGGCTCACCTTAAAAGAGGCTCGCGAACAAGCCAAAGATGGGATCGCTATTTGGGACTGGGTGGGCGGAAAAGAAGCGACAAAAAATCCGGATGTGGTACTGGCTTCTGCCGGTGATTACATGACGCAGGAAGCCTTGCACGCGGTGAAACTCTGCAAGGAATTGGTGCCGGAAATGAAGATTCGTTATGTGAATATTTCTGAACTCACGGGGCTGTGTATGGGGGATTATTGTTCCGTGGATCACGCGTGTTTGAGCCAGGCTTCAGTGAATAGATATTTCACGGAGGACAAGCCGGTGGTTATCAACTATCACGGTTATGCCAACGATATGGAACAGATTTTGTGGCCCTTTGCGACTTCGAGCCGGTTCAGTATTCATGGGTACCGGGAACGTGGA
>CAYHHJ010000094.1:0-4360 GCA_964356405.1 uncultured Candidatus Peribacteria bacterium
CTCGGCAAAGCCCCGGTAACGGAAATCAGTGAAGAAATAATTGCGCTTTCCCACAAGCAAAAATCCATAGGTTCCCGTGAAGCCTATAAGGTAACGGACGTTGGTGAGATGTGTGATGAGTTGCATTAGGCTCGTTGTAAGAAAACTCGAATGAGTGCTTCGGTGTCTGTTTCGGTCGCATCGGCCAATACTTTTTGTATGTGATTGCGTTTGTAGCCAAGGTTCTCCAGGGCGGAAACCACATCGGGGTGCACGTCGCTATTTGCCGAGGAGCTTAGTGCAGCGTTTAGATCCGTAGGGGTGATTTTTCCTTTGAGCTCCAGCACCATTCGTTCGGCGATCTTTTTACCGATTCCAGAGATGCTGGTGAGGGTGGCCAGGTTGCCGCTGAAGATGGCGTTTTGGATTTTATCCACCGGCTCGCAGCAAATATCCATTGCACTTTTAGGGCCGATTCCGTTTATGGTTAGCAGTAATTCGAAGAATGCGAGCTCATTTTTTGTTCGAAAGCCGAAGAGCGAAAAAGCATCTTCGCGGATGTGCGTATGAATGTAGAGTTCCAGTTCGTTTTTTTCTTCTAGGAGGCTTTTGGGTACGCGAACGTGATAGCCCACGCCGTTCACGAGCAAAATAATGTTCGAGTCATCGTGATCAAAGACTTGTCCCTTCAGGTAACGGATCATGGGCGGAGGTGAGAAAAGTGGCTAGGAAGTCCTTTTTAAAGGCGGGGAAGCTTCCGTTGGCAATATGATAGCGAATTTGGTCCATTAGGTGAAACAGAAATGCAATGTTGTGTAGCGACAAAAGGCGCATGCCGAGCAATTCATTCTCCACCATCAGGTGACGCAGGTAACTGCGAGAGAATTCTTGGCTGGCGTAGCAGGGAATCTCCGGGCAGAGCGGTGCTTCGTCGTATTTGAACCGTTCATTCAAAATGCTGTGGCGGCCGGTGAAATCCCAAAAGGCTCCGTGGCGGGCAAGGCGAGTGGCTAAAACGCAGTCAAACATATCGATTCCACGATCCACGGCTTCCAAAATATCGTCCGGTGTGCCCACACCCATGAGGTAACGAGGCTTGTCTTCAGGCAAATGTGGGATCGCCCAATCTACTGCACTAAATTTTTGTTCAAAGTCTTCACCAACGCTCACACCGCCGATGGCGATTCCAGGTGTGCCGAGGTTCGCCATGAACTTGGCTGATTCCTCGCGCAGGGCTTGGAAATGGCTGCCTTGCACAATGGGAAACAGGGCTTGGTCGGGCCGGGTTTTAGCCGCGAGGCAACGCTTGGCCCACGCGTGGGTGCGTTCCATGGCCTTGCGGGCGTATTTTTCATCTACGTCGGCGGCTGCACATTCATCAAAGGCCATGATAATATCGGCACCGAGTTCTTCTTGAATCTGGATCGCCTTTTCGGGCGTAAAAAAGTGCTTATTTCCATCCAGGTGCGATTGGAATTCCACCCCATCGTCAGTGATTTTCACATTTCCTTTGAGAGAAAACACTTGAAAGCCGCCGGAATCGGTGAGTATCGGTTTGTTCCAGTTCATCCATTTGTGGAGGCCGCCCATACGCGCCACCAGTTCGGAGCCCGGGCGCATCGCCAAATGGTAGGTGTTGGCCAAGATGATCTCGCTGCCCAGGGCATCGAGGTCTTTGTAGTCGAGGGATTTCACCGTTGCCTTGGTGCCCACGGGCATAAAGACGGGCGTGTGAATCTCACCGTGGGGGGTACTAAAAATTCCCAAGCGAGCTTGGGAATCCTTGGATTTTTGCAGGAGTTGAAACTCAAACATATTACGCTTCGAGTGAAGCTTCAGCTGAGGCAGCCCTTTTAGCCACTTTTGCTTCCTTTACTTTTTCTTCTTTAGCCTTTTCTTTCATCATTTGAGCGGAAAGTTCTTCGTTCACTTTATCTTCCAAAGTCTTCTTTTTTCGTACTTTCTTATCTCGTCCAGTAGCTCCGGTCATCTTTTGACGGAACTTATCTACACGTCCTTCTGTATCGATCAACATCTTCTTACCTGTGTAGAAAGGGTGGCATTTGCTGCAGATTTCCACACGAATTCCTTCTTTGGTAGAACCAATAGGGAACTTGTGTCCGCAGTTTGCGCACTCGATTCCAACAGCTGAGAGATATTTAGGATGGATTTCCGTTTTCATGTTATTTCTTCTTTTTAGTGGACCGAGCAGGAGCCTTTTTAGCAGGTTTGCTCGATTCATTTGCCGATAAAGCCCGCCGATTATAGCGATAGATGATATAGAACGCAAGTAAAACGAGAAGCAAGCTGAAACTAGCCGCTATGATGAGGAATTTGTAGTCAAAAACACGCACGTTTACTTCAAGAGTGTCTGTTTGACCTTTGTCGTCGTAAACGGTGAGGATGGCGGTTTGTAAACCAGTAACGTCGAAGCTACGGGTAACTTGGGCACCTTCTACCGTTTCATCTCCAAATTGCCATACGTATTTAACGATTCCACCGTCGTCTTGGGAGCCGGATGCGTCGAAAGTAATCTCGTCACCTACGCTGGCAATCATTACGTCTTGGTCGATTTCGGCAATGGGTGAGGGGTTCGAGGGATCGGTGTCGGTTTCGTTGGCAATGCCGTCGCCATCTATATCGGTGTCGCTGTTGTCGCCGGTTCCATCACTGTCCACATCGAACCACTCGGTGGCATCGGTGGGGAAAGGGTCTTCGCCATCTTTTTTTGTGTCGCCGTCGGTGTCTGGATTTTTTGGATCCGTGGAAAGACTGTCTTCGTCCGTGTTTAGCACGCTGTCACCATCAATGTCGTCGTCGATTTCATCGGGGCTGCCGTCGCCATCTTGATCTTTGGTGTAGCGGGAATCCTCGGGCATTTGGTCTTCAGCATCCACCACTCCATCGTTGTCATCGTCGGGGTCGGCATTGTTTCCTTTGCCATCACCGTCGGTGTCCTTAGATTCGGAGGCGCTGAGGGGGAAAGCATCGTCTTCGTTAAGTACGCCGTCTCCGTCTTTATCTGGGTCGCTGCTGTTGGCAATTCCATCACGATCGGTGTCTTGTTGCACGGTCACCGTTTTTTGAATCACATTGTTACCTGGGTTGTCGGAAGTGCCGTCCCAAGGGATCACGGTTATAGTAATGGTGTAATCGCCGTAGCTGGGTGGAGTCCAATCCACAAACACATCGTCGCCTTTGCCGGCGAGTGCAGAAATGGGTTGATCACTGTCGATGATTCCGTCTTTGCTGGTGAAACGCACGGTTCCGAGCAGGTCGTAAGGACTGTTGTTTTGAATAGAAGCCCAGATTCGAGTGGAGCTGCCCTCAAAAAAGTAAGTGTTGCTGAACCATACCGTTGAGTCTGAAATGGAAAGGTCACCGCTCACGGCGAAGGCCGGAGTGGCGAAGCTGAGTAAGCTGACTAACAGCAAAGAGGCAAGAGCATGGATGGATTTTTTCATGGAAGGTGGTGGTTAAACCAACGTTGCCTGTTCTTCTGTTTCCGTATCTTCTTCGGTTCCGGCGTTTTCTGGAACGTCGCTTTGAGCGATGAAGGACATGGAAGCAACCTTATCATCCGTCTTAACTCGCATAAGGTAAACCCCTTGTGTCGCGCGGCCTCGGCTTGGAACGCTCTTGAGCTGAGTGCGGATCATCACTCCTTTCTTAGAAACGATGATGATGTCGCCTTCGGTTTCAGGTTCAATCACCTTAGCTCCGATGAGTTTTCCGGTTTTGCTGGTTAGGTTGGCGGTCTTAACGCCACTTCCTCCACGAGTTTGGAATCGGTATTCCTTGATAGGCGTACGTTTTCCAAGTCCATTTTCCATTACTACGAATAGGTCTGCGTCGGCGGATTTCACGTTGTCCATTTCTACCACTGCGTCTTCACTTCGAAGTTTGATTCCACGAACTCCCATAGAGGCGCGACCCATTGGGCGCACGTCTTCTTGGTCGAATTGAATACATTTTCCTTCGTGAGTCACGATCATAATATGGTCGCCAGGGCTGCTTTGTTTCACCCAAGCCAAGGAATCGTCGTCTCGCAGTTTAATAGCAATGAGTCCGGACTTTCGCACGGCTTTGAATTCAGCCACCGCCGTCTTTTTAACGGTTCCCTTGCGGGTCGCCATAAATAGGAAGTCTCCACCGAATTCTTCGTTGGTCACTACGAGCATCGCGGTAACGTACTCTTCTTTAGTGAGTTGAATGAGGTTGATGAGGGGAATTCCCTTTGCTTGACGGCTTGCTTGTGGCAATTCGTATACAGGAAGTTGGAATACACGGCCCGAGTTCGTGAAGAACAAGAGATTATCGTGGTTCTTGGCGTAGCGGAGGATAGCTATTTCGTCTTCTTCCTTGGTGCTCATGGCCACTT
>CAYHHJ010000095.1:0-4311 GCA_964356405.1 uncultured Candidatus Peribacteria bacterium
CAGAGCCAGAGCCAGAGCCAGAGCCAGAGCCAGAGCCAGAGCCAGAGCCAGAGCCTTTGCCACAACCAGCACCAGTGCCAGTGCCTGCACCAGAAGTCATTTCAAGCACAAATAAATTTGATCTTACTATTGATGAAACGGGGAAGGGATTCATGGATACAGCTCAAGTTCGTTTTGAGAATAATCAAATGATGATTCTAGATGAATCGTTGCCACTCAAAGGGGTAAAATCCGTTCGTGTGCTTAAGGATGAAACCATGGGAATTCGTGTAGAAGTGAAAACCTTGTTAAAAACTACAGTTTGGGGAGGTCATAATGCTGAAGAATTATTGGCTTCAGTTGTTTTGGCGCCCATCCCTTCAACTCAAAAACACTTTGAGGGCCGTGAGGCTCAAACTTTGCAGGAACTCCTTGGCGAACGTCGAAATGCTTTTGAAATTAAAGCCTATCTTTTAAATGAACATTTTACCGTTAGTAATTTCGAAGAATTAGCTATTTATGAAACACCACTCGGTGTTCGATTTACCCGTTATGGAGATCAACTCTATTGCTATATTCCTGACAGTAGTTATTTGAAACCGGTGGATGCTTCTGAAGATTTTAGTGATGCTTATCTTATAAAAGCCCTAGACGCTGGGAATCAACTCATCCGTGTGCGTCCTGCGAGTGCTTTTTTACACGAGTTATCCGCCGAAAATTTGTGGATTGAAATTGATCCGACCCATGCGGGTGTTACCGTACCAGGTGAGGGTTCAGTTATTTTTGATAAAAATGGAAATGCACTCAAGCCTAGTATGAGTGGCGGTGAGCTAAAGGGGTTTGAATATACGCTTGGCGGACGAAAGGTACTATTACGTTATGATCCAAATACTGCAACGATCTCAGTTCTTTAAGGGTACCGAGAGATCGTAAGAAATGTCAGGGATACCAAAGATACTGAAATTGCTATATCCGTTCGGACGCGGCTTTCTTGCTTCTTGGTATACTGTGCCCAAGTTTGAGAAGAGAGCATCCATTTCAGGAAGAGGAAAGTCTATGTTGCTTGATCTGGGGGTTTCAGCACAAGGCCACTCACCAGCCATATCTACTCTTACTGCATCGACACTTGAACCTGTACTGATAGATCCTTTAAAACCAGAACGACTGAAACCTGCTCTAAGGATATCTCTACCATTCATCATATAAAAAGTTCCCATTTGTACGGTGCGTTGATCTGGACCAAGGGCTGATGTCCATTCTTTTGAACCATCACCACCAAGACTTAGCCCCTGGGGTGGGTTATTAAACTTTACTGATGCAAACGAGTCCCATACACCAGGCTGTTTTCCACAGGTTAAAATAAACATTTCATCTGGTTTCCATTCAGGGAGAAGTCCCGGAATGTCGCGCACGACCATTGATTCACAATAGGCATATGGACCGGTTGGTCCAAATATCATGTAGCTTGCTTTGTGGAGAGCTTCACGATCATAAGCTTCGGCATATCTATAATCGACGAATGCTTCTCGTGGGAATTGAAGTCTGAGCTCAGGTATTGGCACTATCCCGGTACTGCCTCGATTCTCAATAGGAGCACGAGTAAGGCTCTCCGCCATGGTTGCAAGTGTATTTTTTGCCATTCGTGCAAGCTCATCCACTGCCATTGCATAAGTAAAATCTGACCCCATGTACATAGGCGTCAAGGTTGCGGAGCTCTCGTCACCTGCAGAGATATAACCATATTTATGTCTTGAGCTCTCAAAATCATCTACCGTACTACATATCCGCTCTTTAATAGGTTTGGTGAGAGTTCCCACGTACTCATTTTTAAAAGCAATATCGGCTTCAGCTTGCTTAGCGGCTTTTGCTGTTTTGGCTTCTTCAAAGGCGGCTCGAAAATCTTCTACGGTCGTGTAATTCTGATCTACTGGTATTTTGCCTTGGGCAACTGGTTTTGGTGCGTGAGCGCACGATATCAGGAGAGGAATCGTTGCTAGAAGAGCGGAAGGTTTCATAATATGACGCTATTTAAACATATTATTTCCATTTAGTCAATCCACTGCTCTTCATACATGTTTTTAGAATAACTTGAGAATTTCGCAAGCAGAGCCGTGCGTTTATTTTTTTATTTATAGTTTAGTTTGGGTATAGTGTTTCTACTTCAACTTATGGCTAAGGATAAAAAGAAAAAGCCGGTTCAAAAACTTGTGACGCGACAACGCGTGCAGGCTGCTTTGATGCTGGCTTTGGGACTTTTACTCCTCAACCAGACTATTCAGTTCTATCGCTTTAAAGATGATTTGGCGTTTATTGATGGCTTAGCGAACCAGAATACCGATGTTTTACAGGACATTAGTAAGAGTAAAGAATATTTAAGTAGCTTTGGTGACGACCTCAACAGTATTCGTCAGTATTTGCTCCTTCCTACTAAAGACTACAGTTTTGGTGATTTGGGGCAGGAGGTGCAACTTTCTGAGGAAGATCAGGAAGAAAACATCACCACTCAGCTTTTCACTTTTGTGGAAAAACTGGGTACTTATGAACAAAATCAGGAGCGTTATGAGGCAAACTTGGTGGCTTTTCAAACGGAACTTGGGGACGTGTATTGGAACGATAAGGGGCTGACCATAGAGACCATGCAAGGTTCTGATGCCATGGTTTTTGAGTTTAAGGATCCTGCCTTGGACAACACTGAACTTTTCTCGGTAGATTTGGGTTATGATGGCCTTTTCACGCTGGGAGCATTGGATGAAGACTGGAACTTTGAAGACAATGAAGCGGCTGAAAACACTATTAAGGAACTGCGGGCTTATGTGGACAGTGGACTTGAAGGTCTGCGTGATCAGCTTAAAACTTTGGAAGCGAGCCGGGCATTCGTGACGGGGCTTTTGTCTCTGCAAACTGTGAAAGATGCCATGGCTAAGCAGCATTTGGCCGTGTCTACTGAGCTCAGTTCGCCAGAAGCGTATTACTATGAATTCAAGAATGCGGATGGAGAGCGTTTGGCGGGATTGTCTATTTCTAAGGAAGAGGCCACGGTTATTTTGAAGCTGGACGAACCAGTTGGAGATTACGAGGCAAGTATGGAACTGGGCGACGGAGCGGATGTGAAATTGGCAGAGGCTTTGTCCAATGGAGTGGACGGGCGAAGTGAGTTGGTGAAATTGGTGGAACAGCGCAAAGACGATATGGAATCGGTGTTTGCGGATCGCGCCTTTAAGGCAGTGCTCAGCGAAATGGAACTCCAAATGGGAGTGAAGAGCGAAACCGACGCACGTATTTCGTATCCACTGCTTCGAGCCGATGGACAGACGCTTCGTATTATCTTCATCGACAAGGCAACTGGCGAGGTGAAGGTGGAAATGCCGGACGGCAACGAATCACAAACTCTCTCGATGGCGATTGAAGCCATTGACCTTACAGGTAAAAAAAAACTTTCGACCCATCTGTGGTCTTGAGTTCTTCAGGGGAAATCGTGGATGATCCCACGCATTTCAACGTACTTGTGATGGGAAAGAACGGAAGCAATGTGGACACGATGATTTTTACGAACGTGGATTCTGATACGCGGGAAGTTACTATGATCAGCATCCCTCGTGATCTGTATTTTAACGGAAGGAAAATCAACAGTGTGTACGCATCTTATGGAATTGAAGAACAAGTCAGCTGGGTGGAAGAAATTGTTGGGCAGCAGATTGACAGCTACATTTTGATCGACATGTATGTGTTCCGCGATATTGTGGATTTGATGGGTGGGGTGGACGTTACCTTGAAGGAAGATCTGGTCGATCCTACTTATAAGACCTGTAATGGCGACGTGTGCAGTACTTTGTATTACGAGGCGGGTGAGCATCACTTGAATGGAACCGAGGCTTTGCGTGTGGCGCGAAGCCGACACAGCACGTCGGATTATTCGCGTGCGGAGCGCCAGCAGCTGATTTTGGAGGGAATAAAAGATAAGGCCATGGGCCTTGGGCTGGGTGATGCCGATACGCTTCTTTCTATTCTCAATACGGTGATTGATTCAACAGAAACCGATATTTCTGTCGATGATGCGCTGCGCTATTACTTCCGCTACCAAAACTTCACGCTCAACGGCGGGTATGTGATTTCTTCTGCCAATGTACTTTCGGCCGTGCCGGTGCCGGTGAGTTATGTAACCTCACATCCAATAAAGACCTGCTTGGACGAAAGCAAACCTGAAACCTGAACCGAGGGATATGCCATCGACACTTTGTCGCCCGCCGGGGGAGACTGGGGTATGATCCGTGGGTACGTGGAGCAGATACTGGCGGACTGATTAGACTGAACTATAACTGCTCAAATTGCATC
>CAYHHJ010000096.1:0-4307 GCA_964356405.1 uncultured Candidatus Peribacteria bacterium
GTCTTTATCTCTTCCAAAATCAACCTTACTATCATCAACAGAAGCCACAGAATAGTGAAGATCATGCCCTTGAATGCCTAGCTCAGCCACATAGGCCTTATTTTCTTCAGGAGCCGTGGCATCTTTGTCCGTATAAATAACCCGTGTTCGATCTCGGCCTGAAACGCTGGATCCTCTCATAAAGGCAATAGACGTACCCAAAAAACCGGACCCCGCACAGAGTTCACGAACAACGATGGGATCTTCGGCGCTCAGTGCTCCAGTAAAATGAGCCGTGTGAACCGCTCTCGCCGCATCACTCATCATGATGCATACACTCTTTTTCTTGTTCACCCTCATGCCGAATGCCAGCCATTCTAGATTGAAAAGCCTGGCTGATCTCAAGTCGACGAGCAAAACGTTGAATTTGATCATTGAGTGGATCAGGAAAAGCCACCCCTTCATGCTCCCCTAAGCTCTGCAAAAAACCAGGGACATCCAAACGATCAAAAAGAGGACTTAAAACAAACTTATTCGCCAATTTTAAAGGAAGTTCTGCTTCTTCTTCGGGACTTACCGTGAATTCGTAACCCATTTAAGATTTTATAAGTATGGTTACTTTACATTAAAAATAGGATATGTCAATACATGGGCCAATTACAAAGAGTTTCCTCTTAACTCTTCTTGTTCGACTTCTTCCGCTTCTTCTCCAGCGCTTTGTGATAGCCCTCTGCTGCCTCCCACGCGAGCTCAAAGGTTTGTTTAAAGGCCGTGGCGATTTCTTTGCTTTCGATAATGATGCCGATTTTGCCTTTCCAGTCGGCAATCATGATTTTATCGTCAAAAAAGTTGATCTCCGGGCTAAAATCGAGCTTGGATTTGGGTACCACTAAACTACGACGGAGCTCTTCTTTATCCAGAGCATGACGCTCCCAGTTTTTTGGTTCATCAGGAAAGAGCCCCCGTATTGGAATTTTTTTTGCCGCACGACGCTTGTAGTAATTAGGAAAATACCAAGGAATCGCCTCCTGATTCGCCTGGTCACTAGCGTAGGCTAAAATTTCCTCGGTGGACGTGAGCGTTTCCTCATACACCCGCACCAAGCCTTCCTCCCCTTCATAAAAATACACGCGGGGACGATTGGTGAGCGCCCTATAATGCGTGTTCAGCTCAGGTAAAATTTCATTGGCCTCATCAGCAAGTCGAGAAAAGCGGGCACTTTCTTCCTTTAAATGACTCACCAGTTTGTCCGGCGGTTGTGCTCGGTAATAACGATACTTTTTATGATTGGACCCGATAATAAGCCCGCGGTTCACCAGCGATTCCAACAGATCGTACGCCGTAGTTCGGTTCACATTCGCCTTCTTAGCAATGGTCGAAACCGGGGACGCTTCCCCCAGTTCCAAGGTAGCGATATACAAGGTGGCTTCCTTCACCGTGAGCCCGAGTTTTTGCAGTTGTTCGATCA
This sequence comes from uncultured Candidatus Peribacteria bacterium, assembly GCA_964356405.1. GTDB lineage: Bacteria > Patescibacteriota > Gracilibacteria > UBA1369 > 2-02-FULL-48-14 > 2-02-FULL-48-14. The sequence continues at coordinate 1,448 of CAYHHJ010000096.1, forward strand.
TGTGCAAAGTGTGTGGAGAAAAACCGTCAGAATTAATAATAGCACATATTTACAGATTAGAAAAGTCCAGTATAGTGTTGGATAAGGACGACAGAATGTTGACGTAGCGATAGAATATGTTAGAATGCGTGCTTAACCACTACACATGAACACACCACGCTTCATATCACTAGATCAACTCCCCGACTGGGCGCAAGAAATGGCAAAAGACATAGCTCCCGATAATGTCACCAGCCTACTGAACGAATGTAGCCTGATGGGGAAAAATCTTGGCGTTTCTATCGCAACCGAGCATAAAGAGCCACTGCCTCGTGAATTTACTGAGGCGTTAAAGGCGTTGGGAGGCGCTGATTTATCGGGAGTAGAGGTCCACTCGAGAATAATTGAGCATGTTAAGAAAAGCTGTGAACGAGCTCTAGAGCAGAAAAGGGACGCAGTCAGCTCATGTATGAATAATTTTGCTTTCAATACGAGTCCCGCCATGAGGACAAAATCGTACGAATTTGCCAGACCTGAAGCACCTATCAACTTAATATACCGAATTGCTGGCCACCCGAATTTATTAGCCACCCATTACGGACATTTCTATGACGCTTTCGACACATCGATGGAGAAACATGGACTTATAGAAGCATACCAAGCAACCCTAGACAAAGAGGGGTGGCGCCAACCAGGAAAAACAAATACCGTCATCGCTCCTATTTTCTTTGAGCTAGCGTCCCAAGGATGGAATCTACATTTCTTAGTAGGTTAATTTACTTCATAATCACTTCATATGCCAACCCTCACCCAAACCTGCCTACACTGCTCACAAAGTTTTGAAATCGATGAGCGCGATCAAGCGTACTACGCCAAACGTGGCGCACCGGCGCCCAAGCTTTGCCCAAAGGATCGGCTTAAACGTCGGCTGAGTTTCCGCAATGAACGCAAACTTCATGCGCGTAAGTGTGATGCAAGCGGGAAAACCATTGTTTCCAACATTCGCCCGGACGCTCCCTTCCCTGTTTTTCACACGGATGAATGGCAGAAGCAAGCGCACAACGTGCCACAACTGGAAGCGTTTGATTTTAATAGAACCTTTGCCGAGCAATTCGCAGAAATTTGGGCCAAGGCACCACGCATGCACAAAGCGACGGCCGGGAACGAGGAAAATTCTGAATACTCGAACCACTCCGGGAATTGCCGCAATTGCTACTACATCTTCAACTCCGAAATGGACGAAGACTGTATGTACGTGCGCTTCTGCGACCGCAGCCGCGACTGCGTGGATTGCACCAACGCGATCATGAGCGAACTCTGCTACGAATGCGTGAACATTAAAAACTGCTACGGCGTGAAATTCTCCGACGACTGCGACAACTGCACCGACTCCGCCTTTTTACGAAACTGCCGTGGGGTGAAAAATTCCATGTTCTGTTACGGACTCGAACGCCAGGAATTTTGTCTCTTCAACCAACAACTCACCAAGGAACAATACCAGGAGAAAATCAAAGAATATCGATTGGATTCCTACGCCGGAGTGGAGGCCGCTAAAAAAGCCTGGGCTGAGTTTTCCGCGCAGTGGCCAAAAATGCGCCACATCATTTTGAACTCCGAAAACTGCAGCGGCGAATCCATCTACAACAGCAAAAATTCCACCGACTGCTTCACCGTTTCAGACTGTGAAGATTGCCGCTACGTACTGAACTCCGTGGACGTGAAAGACTCCTACGACTTCTACGCCTACGGAATGAAAACCGCGCTCTGCCTGGACTGCGTGACCATCGCCAACTGCTACGACCTCAAATATTGCAACTACTGCATGTACTCCAACAACCTGGAATACTGTGAAAGCTGCTGGGGTTGTGAAGATTGTTTTGGATGCGTGGGTCTTAAGAAAGGCAAATTCTGTATCTTCAACAAGCAATACAGTGAAGAAGACTACCGAGCAACGGTGGCAAAAATCAAAGACCACATGATGAAGACCGGCGAATACGGTGAATTCTTCCCAGAAAAATTCTCCCTCTTCCCTTACGAAGACACCCTGGCGCAGGATTATTTCCCACAAGCTTTGACACAAAAAACGGCGCAATTACCGGCTGGCACGCTGGCTGTGGAACAAATCCCCGATCTCGTGAGCCAAGTGAGCAGCGACATCAGCAGCCAAACCTTCTTCTGCCCGCTGGAGCAAAAACCCTTCAAATTCCAAAGCAACGAAATCAAGTTCTACAAGAAAGTGGGCGTCGCCCTACCACGCCTTTCATTTGAAGCGCGTTACCGGAACCGAAATCAGCTGATACCTTTCCCTTATTGAGTGCTTTCTTCCAGCGTGAGCTCAATGGAAATTGTATCGCCGTCGCGCTGCACTTTGAGCGTGATCACGTCACCCACCAAGTAACCCGCAATGGCGTTGGAAAGGCTGTAGGTTGAGGAAAGTTCCTTGTCGTCCACGGCCAAAATAACGTCGCCTTGTTGGATGCCGGCTTTTTCCGCAGGGCTACCTTCCACCACCGCAGACGTTCCAGCCTGTTCATCGCCAGTAACCAAAACTCCGGTATCCACATCGAGTTTGAAGTGTTCCTTCACCGCAGGCGTAACCGGCACGTAACGAACGCCCACAAAAGGCCGCACAATGCGTCCAAACTCCTGATACGACGCAACGACCGTCTTAATATCATTGGAAGGCAGAGCAAATCCAATTCCACTCGCAGTGGTATCAATGGCGGTATTCATCCCAATCACTTCTCCGTTCAAATTGAGCAGTGGCCCTCCACTGTTTCCAGGGTTGATAGCCGCGTCGGTCTGAATCAAATTCACCAAGTTTTCGCTGTTTCCATACCCACTAGCCGCAATGATTTCACGTCCCGTTGCAGAAATGATT
>CAYHHJ010000097.1:0-4301 GCA_964356405.1 uncultured Candidatus Peribacteria bacterium
CTTAGGTTTAGGTGCAGCTGCAGCAACCAATTCCATGCGTGCACCCTGCATCTCCCCGGCTTTCCTCAAAGCTTCCTCTTTAGCCGCATCATGTACAACCGGAGCAGCGCTCACCGTTTCACTCTGCTTAGAAGCAGCAGCTTGAGTTTCTACGGAAGTAGTTTCTGGCGTGGGCATTACAGTAAAAAATTATGAAACAAGATCAGATCCGTCACCCTCAAAAGGCTGCGTAGCCCCGGGTCGGATAACCACGTAAATATCTTCGGCTTTAATGGTCATGGTGCGTACGGCACGCTCTCCACCTGTACCCGCTGCTTTGAGCTGACCCAGATTAGTGACTTTATAATTACCAGCCTCATCCGGTCCCTCGGAGGAAAGTACGATATCCTGATGATCGTTTGTTCCACCTTCATTGTGGTAAAGTACACTATCCCCTGGCATGAGTTTCAGGCCACTCAAAGTCCCACGCGCTCCCCATTTTTCGCTGTATTCAGGCTGACCCACGTAAATACGAGATTTATCGTCATAAACGTTGAGCCCTGCTTTTTCGAAGACAGAATCACACCAGCCTGAACAATGGTTTCCGTCTGAAGTGAAACAATCCATATCAGTAGCATTGGCATAGAGAGCCGCTTGCAAAACACGAGTCGGCAAATCTGATAGTGCACTTACTTCATCCCACGATTTTACGGTGAGTAGGCCTGTAGCGTCTTCGGGGGTCAACAAATCTTCATCCGGCATTTCGGTAGAAATTTCGGGTTCGTCCGCAGCTGACACTGTTGAATCCGCCTCGCTTGAGGGCTGCCCCTCCTTCTTAGGTTTTGTTCCCATAAGTTTACCAAGCCAATCACCAAATTTTTTACCTATATCTCCAAAAGTACCTCCGATCTTCGTGAAAAATTCTGAAAAGCCACTGAGGATTCCCCACCCTCCAGTTTTTTTAGCTGCATCGGCAGCGGCTGCAGCAGCCACCGTTTCAGGCGTGGCGCCCGGAGCAGTTGCCTGATCGAGTAGTTCTTGAGAGAGCGTTTCAGTCTTGGTAGCCGTATTCACTACGGTACTTTGCTTCTGTTGTTCTATAGCCTGAAGCGCCGCATCTGCAGGTTTAGAGGCCGCTTCCGTACGCGCAGCATCTAGCACTTCCGAAGAAGCTTCTGGGGCGGCACTGGGTGCGTTTGGAGCCATAACCTTAAATTAATCTTATGATTATACCATTTTTATGCTCTTTTTTCCAGGGGCATCTATAGGTTAAACTCTGCTCATGATCAACCCACATATTTTCAGAGCCTACGACATTCGCGGAATCGCCCACGTGCCCGCTAGCGAAAGCGCCCCAGATCTCACTCCCGAAACCATCAATCTGATTGGAAAAGCATCCGGAACTTACTTCAAGCGACATTTTGGCACGAATTTGTGCGTGGGATACGACTGCCGCCTCAGCAACCCGGAACTGGCCAATGCCTTCATCGACGGCGTACTCTCCACCGGTTGCGATGTGACTGTGCTGGGCATGGTTTTCACTCCCCTACTCTATTTTGCGGTTTGCAGATTCGGATTCGACGGCGGAGCCAGCATCACGGCCAGTCACAACCCCAAGCAGTACAACGGCGTGAAACTCGTGGCCAAGAACGCGCACTCCATTTGTGGAGACGAACTCCAAGATGTTTTGAAACTCATTCAAGCCGGTGATTTTGAAGTCGGCGAGGGCAAACGCAGCGAACTCAGTGCCTTCCCCGCGTACCTAGAAAAATTGCTTTCCATTGTGCACATCGAGCGTCCGCTGAAAATTGTGGTGGACAGCGGAAACGGCGCCACTGGCCCTTATGTGAAACCTTTTTTTGAAGCCCTTGGCTGCGAAGTGATTCCGCTTTTCACCGATCCGGACGGAAATTACCCAAACCACGAAGCGAATCCTGAAGAAGTGGAAAACATGCAGCAATTGATCGCCGCAGTTAAAGAACATAAGGCCGATTTGGGCCTCGGTTTTGACGGCGACGGAGACCGCGTGGGCGTGATAGACGAAACCGGAAAACACTACCAAGCAGATCTGTTGTTACTGCTGGTGGCGCGCGATTTGCTCAGCCGAAAACCCGGCTCCAAAGTAGTCTTCGATGTAAAAGTTTCACAAGTGCTAATAGACGATATTCGCGCGCACGGAGGCGTACCTATTATGGCCAAAACCGGCCACTCCTTCATAGAAAAAACCATGCTAGAAGAAGGCGCGCCGCTCGGGGGCGAAATAAGCGGACATCTATTTTTTGGAGAAAATTATTACGGCTTCGACGATGCCTTTCTCGGCGCGGCGCGCCTCCTGGAAATCCTGTCTCGCACCTCCGAGCCATTCACCTCGCTCTTCACAGGCGTGCCCCAAACCACATCCACGCCGGAGCTTAAATGCCCCTGTCCCGACGACAAAAAATTCGCCATCGTGGAACAAATCGCAAAAAATCTGGGCGCTAAGTACGACTCCATTACCATAGACGGCATTCGTGTGAATTTTGACGATGCTTCCTGGGGCGCCGTGCGCTGCAGCAACACCTCTCCCAACCTCACCCTACGCTTCGAAGCACCCACGCCCGAGCGTCTTAAGGAAATCGTAAATATCATGCTCGAAGAGCTCAAAAAGTACCCGGAAATTGACCTAACCCGACTACTATGATTCAACTCATCACTGGCATCGTTCTCGCCATCTTCCTATTGGTCTTCTTTTTTTACGCCAGCCTCACCATCAAGCACGCGGCGCGCTTTCGCTATCTCAGCAAACGCACCGTATACCTCACCGTTATCTTCACAAGCCTAAGCGGAGCACTCATCGCGCTCGCACTTATTCTGTATGGCATGCTTCTTTTCTAGAAGCCGCCGCTTAGTTGAAAAGTCCGTACTCCACTTGGAAGATCGGCAATGAATCTGCCGGGCTGTATTCTAGAATAAAAGAATTGTAGTAACCGTTGGCCTCACCATACGTGGAGAGCTGTTCTCCTTCGTCACATTCCTCGGTCACGGTTTCGTCCGGCACTCCATCCACAACGGGGTGACAGAGGCGGAATTGGCGTAGCATATTGAGATCATATTCACGTGCAACGTCGTAGTCGGTGGTCGTGGTCCCATCCCCCAAGTCATAGCTACCATCTCCATCGCTATCTACAGCACCATTCACCGTATTACGAGAGACCAAAGACCCCGTCCAGGTCACTTGATGCATAAGGATTTCCAAACGCAGTTCATCGCTAGTATAGCTAGGAACCACACTCGCAGGTTCCGTGCCGTTGTAACTAAACAAAGTTCCGTCCAAAAAGGCATTCACATTCACATCCGTCACGTCATTCTTAAGGTAGAGATTCCCACCAGCCTCATCACGTTTAAAGGCGATTATACCCATTTGGCCATTGATCACATCGGTATTTAGAAACACATCCCCTCCATTCACAAACACCGTTTTGGGGACGCCATCGAATCCATCAATCGTCACGTCACCTTCTGTGTAATACAGACGGCCATTGAGCAATTCAACCAAGCCAGAAGAAGCCTCTCCACTGGAATCAAAACTTCCTCCAGAGCTCACCGTCCCTATTTCTCCAATGGCAAGACGAAGACCCAGTGCGTACATCTGGTTGCGTAAGTTGATAGTCTCGAGCGAACCTTGCACGGACAAAGTAGTTCCGTTGTCATCAGACATTTCTGAAAGCACGTCATCGGCATCGATCACAGAATTAATAGCGCCAATCACCAACATACCTACAGGTTCAGCATGCCTGTCGATGTGCTCAAGATAACCCCCGATGTAACAAGACACTGTTCCCATGGTTGACTCCGTAGCCTCGTCACAAACCCATTGTTCTGCCGTTGGATCGCTCACCGTATTGGTGGCAGATACACAAGGAAGCAGCGTTCCACAAGTAGAGAGGTAACTGGCCGTCTGTCCGTACCCAATCGAGTAGTTTTTGGCATAAGCGTTGTAAGCTGACGCCGGAGAAGTTGGTGAAGTGATGGTATCGGTACGAGTCGTAGCCTCGTAGTCTTGTGACGTAGGTGAATTTGGCGGAGCGTCTGTATCAATCAAAAGTTTCGTGTCATTTGTAGCCGTTGTAGCCGAACTTGAAGTAGCGTCCATCTGGTAATAAACCGTATACCCGGGCTGTCTGCTTCCACTTCGTTCAATAAATGCGTCGGAGGTGTCGGACATTGTAGCGGTTGTTTTCAAAGACATGACATTTGTTACGTCCTCAGAAATACTCGTATTTTCAACATCATCAAAGACGGCAACCATGCTGCCAATATGATAACGTGATCGGAAGCTAAAG
>CAYHHJ010000098.1:0-4263 GCA_964356405.1 uncultured Candidatus Peribacteria bacterium
ATTGGCCACGCTTGGAATCGAAATCCCAGCCATGAGGCCAATTGCGAAGAGGAGTGTGAATAGATGTTTACTTTTCATCATTTAGTTACGGGTGATGGGGGAATACTTGGATTTTCTTGGCTTTCGGTCACTTGAGTTCCCAAATCTTCATTGGGGTTTCCGTTTCCACAGCTACTTAGAGCTATAGAGAGAATCAGGAGTGAGGGAAGTATGTATTTAAATCTATTTTTCATAAATTGTCAAGTTATACAGAGTGGCCATTATGTTCCGAGCTTGCACTATCACCGTCCTCATGTTCACCCTCATTGGCAGGAGCGTCTTCATGACCAGTCCCGTCTTCATCGAGATTGATTTCTCCGTGACCACCGCTCACCGGTATCAAACCTGGAGCGAGGCGGAAGGTGTTGTATTTAACTTCCATGGTTTGAGTCATACCGCCTTCCTTCTTTTCTCGAGTGGAAGCGGATTGAACGGTTTTTTGAACGGGTTTTTCGTAAACCAGTTTTACGTTACGGGCAAAGGTGAGGTTGAAACACTTGTTGTCGAGACCGCTGTAAACTTCCCAGTCGATCACCACGGGATTACCGCGGATCATGGCTTGATGTTTCGCAGAGAGCAGTTCCATTACGTCTTCGGCGAATTCTTTAGAAAGTTCTGGATAGAGGCTTGGATCATTTTTCTTCGCCATTTCGCGAAGCTTGGCTCCATCTTCAGGGCCATAGAGGTCGTTTGAACAAGTAGTGGTGATAAGTTTGTCACCGGTCATGGTCTTTCGGGCGACATTGAAGTCAGCACCACTGATTGGTTTTTCTTCCCAGTCAAGAGCTGCAATGGTGTCAGAGAGAGCTTTCACTTCCTCTTCAGTTGCGTCAGGTATGCCTAATGTTCTTAATGTTGACGCTGGGTCATTTTTATCCCACTTTACTGGAGCCATAATCTCTCCATAACGCTCTTTGTTATAGTAACCTCCGAGCATTATCACCTCTCCTTTTTCATTGATGGTTACCATGAATTCGGAACCTTCAGGGAAGGCACCTGCTAAAGGCCCCTCTTTATCACCAAGCGATTCTCTATTGGCTTCCCAGTACCGCACGTTTATTGCACCTGCGCTGCCCACCAACTCATTCATAGCACGACTGTTCCACTCCAAAGGAACATGGTCTTTTTGAGGACGATCTTGTTCCATGGCGTACTGGTGTACTAGCTTAATGAGATCATCTTGTGGAGTGATGTCATGAGTGGTGTAGAGTTCGGCGATTTTGTCGTGGATTTTATCTACCTGGCTGCTGAGGATCAGTTTGTTGTAGCCAAAACCGGCTGTGAGCAATTCTCCTGCAATGGTTCCGGCCATTTCTCGTTCAGCGTCGGTGAAGCGTTCGCTGAATTCTTCACGTTCTGCACGTTGACGTAGTTCTTCATATTGAACGCTGCGCACATTTTCTTTGGCGCCTTCTTTAGAAAGGTCTCCCAGAGTCATAGAGCCGGTAGCGATTTTTGTTTCAGCAGTAGCCCGAGACATGATCATGTCGGGAGCGGAAGCAGCGCCTGGGTTGTCCATAATAGAGCTATTGCTCTTTTTCCCGTCCAAAGTTTGGTTCCAAGCGAGGTAGTTTCCGCTGTTTGAAACGATGTCGTCCAAACTGGCGCTTGGGTCTCTGGTAATACCAATCACAATCACATTGTTGCCACCTTGAGAGGCAGGAATGTCGAGGATGCGGACAATCAAGTCGTCGTCGGTATCTAGGTTGAGGTCGAGATTTTGAGGTCCATTTTGAATGGTTTCGATGCCGGAACGTCCGTCCGTATAAAGCCGTACGGTTCCGTTTAGTTTTTTGAATTCAACGCTGGTGAATCGTTCTCCATCGTGCATTTCTATGTCATCGGCTACTCCGGCTTGCACGGCGTCAAAGGCCTTGCTGCGGTCGGCTTCAGCGGCGCGAAGGGCTTCAGCGTGAGTGCTTGAATCTCCGTCCCAGAGTTGTTGGTCGGTGACTTCTACGCGAATCCAATCGGCTTCGGGAGCCTTGTAATCTTCAATACCGCTGGGCAAGCCCGTTTGCATAGAATGAGCCACTTGCTCGGGAGTTTCCAGGGGAGGTACATAAAGCGTGTGCGCTCTGAATCCAACTCCAAAGGTGATGTAAGGCCCAATGGCGAATCCTCCGTTTTCAATTCCCACGGTGGCGGTTACCCCCACGCTAATGAGTTTGATTTGACGGTACCATTTGGTGAAGTTTTTAGTTTCATCGTAGGCAATGCGGTAGTCCATATACTTTTCGTACTGAGCTTTGAGCATGCGTTTTTGAGCGGGATCTACATTGAGTGTATCGATTTTGCTATACACTTCGCTTCTTAATTCGCCCAACTCGGTTCCGTGTTTTTCTTTGAATTCGGAAACTTTCTTTTGTAAAACATTATCTAAGTTTCGGTCGACGCTCAAATGAGCGCTGGCAAGGTCGCCATTTTTACGGAATCCAATGCCGGCTCCGCCGCCCACCGCAACGGTGCCATCTGCATCTACATCATGGCTCAGGTCAACTCTAATATTAGGTCCAATGTATCCGCTTGGGTCGCTAAGGCCCCACACCATCTCTGCATAAGCTGCTGCGTGCCAGCGTCCGTCCTTTCCAAAATCAACGTTGTAAACCAGTCCGGCAGTGGTTCGAATAACCGGAACCAAGGTGCCGGCACTGATGGTCCATTGTAGGCTCAGACGGCCTGGAATTTGTTTGTCGAGCAGAGGAATTTTCACCCCGGCTTCAACGCCGGCTTGCCATGCAAGACCGTCTTCACCTGGTGAAACGGCGGCATAGCCTCCAAGGATTCCCTGGATTTCACGGCGAGTTTCATCCATGAGCTGGTCTTTTTGTTCTTGAGTGAGATCTTCTCCAGCAGCGGCTTTTTCAACCAAGTTGGTGGCGAGGGTATTTGCAAGTTCACCCGCTGCTGCCGTCTTCTTCTCCGCTTCTACTTTTTGGTAGACGCCGAGTTCTGCTGAGGCAAAGTACATGGCTCCGTAACGAATGGCCGTGATTTGAGCTTCGGTCATTTTAAAATCTGGATCGTTGAGGTTTGCCATGGTTAAGGCTGGTACATTCACATCACCTTCAAACTTTACTTTCCCAAAAAATTCGCGAGTGTGTTGGGTTTCCATTAATCCACTACCCATGCTGATGTAGTTGTTGGCGAGCACCAAGTATTCTTCTTTGCTTCCAACTGCCATCATTTTATCGAAGGCACGAGCGTGAGAAATCACTTCTTGCTCTCCATAGGTTTCGTATCCACGTGCCGCTTTAGAAGTGGCGGCTTCTTTCATCCAAGCATCTTCTGTAATAGTGGGACGGTCTTTTTTAGAGATGGCAAAACCAATCAATTGGAAAACATTGAGCGAAACGGGGGCTCCATAACTGTTGCGATCAAAAACTTCGCTGGTTACGCGAGCCAAGTCTTTTTTCTCACCGGTGTATTTCACCGCTTCACGTTGAGCACGGTAGTCGTTGGCGTCAGGGCCATTCTCCTCAGTTTTATCCAAAGTTTCGAGCATGTCTTTTGCAGCAGATTTGAATTCCTTGAAATTAGGGAGTGAGCCGTCGATTTTATTTTCATTCTTTCCATAAACGGCCTTGGCCATTTCATTGAAAGAAATTTCCCAGTGGCCGCCCTTACTTAAAAGCCCACCACGCAGGTTTTGCCACATGGTGCGGTTATCAATAGGAGTGCCCACTTCACGGTGGATGGCGGCCATCATGCGGATGGCGTCGTAAACCTTTTCTCCGTTGGTAAGGTATTTAATCTTTGCTATTTGTTCCCATGAATTTTCACCTTGGAAATGTTCAGGAACTACCACACTCTGTCCTATTAAGGAGTCGAGTGAGACTTCGGGAGTTGAAGCCGTGGTTTCGGCGTCGAGGGTCAGATCCATATCTGGGGCGTCGTTTTGGCCGACCCACATGTCGGTCGCGTTGCTATAAGCAACCTCACCGTGTTTGGCTCGTTCTTCATCCACAGCTTCAGCGGCGGCATACTCTTCCTCAGGCATGAATCCACGAGCATTGCGAAAGACAGTGTTGTAGACGGGGGTGGTTGCGTCAGGTGCGCTTGCTACTAGAGGAGCAGCTGGTGTGGCAGGTTTTTCGGGTGCATTAGCGGGTCCGGTCGTGAGTTCGTAGCCTTGAAGGACTTCTACGTACGATTTTTTGCCAGCATAGCCTGCCGGTTTGTCGTAGGTTTTGTGATCAGGCCAGAGGTAAGCGACTGCGTCGG
>CAYHHJ010000099.1:0-3054 GCA_964356405.1 uncultured Candidatus Peribacteria bacterium
AGGACGAGGCCGAGGCGGACGGCATCGGAGAAGTATTGATCGAAGACGAAATTGCCGAGGGAATAGTAGATTTGAACGCCGTTGTAGGTTTCGTGATTTTGGATAACATGCGGGTGATTGCCCCAAATGAAATCGGCACCGGCGTCTACAAAGGCGTGGGCTTTGGCGACCACGGATTCGCGGGCGTTGGGTTCATATTCCCAACCCCAGTGCACGCCGATTATTAGATAGTCCACGAGTGGATCGAGTTCCTTAATTTTTGCAATGGCGGCATCAGTGTCGAGGCGAATCACGGCGTCGTTGAGACCCAAAAATCCAATGGTCGTGCCTCCAATATCGTAGCTAATAAAACTGTAGGGGCCGTTCGGCGTGTCGGGATGACCAAAGGAATCGATGCCGGCGGCGGCGAGATAGTCGTGGGTTTGCTGGGGGCCGGTTTTGCCCATGTCCAAAGTATGGTTGTTCGCCATGCTGAGCGTGGTGAAGCCGGCGTTTTTCAGCAGATCCACAACGCCCGGCTCAAAGTTGAAAATCATCGCGGTGCCGTTGTTGGTGTACGCGGTGTCGGTAATGGGGCCTTCGAGGTTGCCCACAATGAGGTCGAGTTCGGGCGCGTCGAGTTTAGTTTCAATGGCGGTGATTATTTCCGGCATATACGTAAACGGAAACGGCGGCGGCGTTAGCTGACGCAGGGTTTTCACATAACGGTCGAGCATGATGTCGCCGGTGAATAGGATAGTGACGGTTTCGCTACCTTCTTTTTTAGTCCACGCGGCTTCGTAGAATTTGGCTTCAATGGGCTCGGGCTGGTCTTTGAAAAAATGTGCGCCGGTGGTGAGCGCGGTTAAAAGAAGAGCGCTGAAGCACCAAAGAGCGTTTTTTTGGAGGGGCGTGAGGGTGGGGAGGTTCATTTGTGGTATTTCTTGCCAGCAAGCAAGGTGAAGGCGCGGTAGACTTGCTCCTTTAAAAATACGCGCACCATCTCGTGAGTGAAAGTCATTTTTGAAAGAGCCAAAGTTTGGTGGGCGGCGGCGAGCACATCGGGGTGAAGCCCGTGCGAGCCGCCGATGAGAAATTGGATCTTGCCGCTGCCGAAGTCGCGTTCTTTTAGAATGAGGGCCGCGAACTCGGACGTGGTGACGAGTTTTCCGTGTTCATCCAAGGCGATGATGCGGGAAGCGGGATCGAGTTTTTCAAGGAAGGCTTCTTTTTCTTCGGCTTGAACTTGTTCCCGGTCGTCGCGTTTGCTGGGTGCGAAGGTTAAATTTTCTAGTTTGGTGAAAGCTTGCAGACGTTTTTCATATTCGGCTTCTAGCTCCGCGATGGCGGATTCTTTTGTTTTGCCGACTTGAAGAATTTGTATGCGCACGCGCTCAGCCTACCTGGTGGTGACTAGACAGACAAGGGTGCTGGCTGGTGCAGTGCTTTTACATTGAGCTCTATGAGGTCTGCCACTTTTTCACCAAAGTATTGTTCTACGAGGTTGATCATTTGAGCCGTTGTTTTTGCTTCTTTTACGGCTGGGTGGTCAAGCACCGTTCGGAATCCACCCCATTTTTCTAACTGAGAAACAAAGTGCGCATGGCTACGTTCGCTGTGAAGGTAACTGGCATTTGTGCCGCTTGCGTTTTGAACGATTTCGACAGGGGTGACTTCAACTGCCTTGGCAAAGGCAGACATGTGGACGGGTTCTGCCGTAGTTGGTGAGCTTACTTTATTAAAATCACTAATTTGGCTCGCCGCAGTTCCTAAAGTCATCGCAAGAGCTGCAACTGAGACGGCTGGTACGGCCTTATCTAGAAAACTTCCAAATTTTTCGACTGCTTTAGTCATTTTGTCTGTAAAACTAGCAAACCAGCCTTTCTTTTTTGGAGCTGCTTCCACAATCGGAGCGGCTGTTTCATAGTTGGGTTTTTCATAAAACCACGCATCTTCCAAACTGAGTGAATCTTTCATAGTGAGAGCGCCCATGGGCGTTGGAGAATCAAACGCGGAAACCTTAGGCATAACCGGGATTTCATTCTTTTCAGGCTGAGCGGTGGTGAACACTGCTTCTTTAATAGCCGCCATTTTAGCGAGCAAAGTGACGGGCTCAGGCAGATCCATCCCATTCACGGGCCCTGTAGCTAGTTTCTTTGTTTCGAGTTGAACGGAAGGGAGGTCGAGCGTTTCCTCATCATCTGGCTCTTCATAGGCTCGTGCGAAGGGGATTTCATCCCAGTGAAAATCGACGGTATTTTGGTTTTCAAACATAGACAAAGATTTATAAGGTTTCGTGGCTTAAGACGAAGGGGCCTAGAATTTCCTTACACAAATTGCTACAATCGCCGCTATGAAACCTAAAAAAGGTCAAAGCGTTGAGCTTTCGGTCGACTCCCTGGTGTTTGGCGGAGCCGGGATTGGGCAGATCGATGGATTCAAGATTTTTGTAGAAGGCGCGGCACCTGGCGATAAAGTGGAAGCAAAAATGACCAAAGTACGCAGCAAATATGGTGAGGCCAAAGTGCTGAACATTTTACAGCCTTCCCCACGGCGCATCACGCCCCGCTGCAAACATTTTGGCGTGTGCGGGGGCTGCAAATGGCAGTTTTTGGATTACGCCGACCAGTGCGAAGTTAAAGAGCAACAAGTGAAAGATGCCGTGACGCGAATCGGTGGCCTTTCGGCGGATTTGGTTAAAACGATTGTGCCCAATGAATCGCCGTGGTTTTATCGCAATAAAATGGAGCTCTCATTCGGAATGAGCTTGGAGGGCGAAGACATGCTTGGCTTTTATCCGCCCGGATTTCACTTCGAAGTCTTCAATGTAGAGGAATGTTTTTTGCAGTCGGAACTCATGGTGGAAATTGTGAAAAAAGTTCGCGCCTTTGCCATTGAAAATCGCATTCCCGTTTACAACTCTCGCACGCATGAAGGGCTACTCCGCACGCTCACGATTCGCGAAGGAAAAAACACGGGCGAAGTGATGATTATTTTGAATACATCCACCGGAATCTTTGATCATCGAGACGAATTCACCGCGCTGTTTGCCGGCGATCCGCGCATCACGTCTTT
>CAYHHJ010000099.1:3154-4220 GCA_964356405.1 uncultured Candidatus Peribacteria bacterium
GAAAATATTGCCTTACTCACTAAAAATGTCTAACGAACATCAGGATGCTTACGATGATGAAGTAGACGTCACTGATAATGGCTTTGGTTCTGTTGTAGACCGACTACGCATGGGCGACTACAACGATGTTCAGGCAAAGGAGCTTATTGAAAAAGCTCAACGATTGGCTGGAGATAATTTTGATCAACTCGTTGAGTTACGACGTACATTACTATCACTTTTTGGTGGACGAATTGGGGACGAAAACCGAGTCGTGCTGCCTTTTGTAAATGGAGCGGGACGGAAAGAGTGTTTGTTTATTTAAGAACCAAGCGGCTTGACTGCTCAGCGAAAACAGTTTATAATTTTGTAATTCAACAAATTACTCTTATGAGCACTCCTTCTGTTGCCCCCGTATCTGGACATGAAATACTTGATGATAGTTATGACCGTCATGTGAATACTTGCCGTACGCGTTATATAGAGATTCATGAAGCACAAGCTTTGGACGATATAAATCAATGGGAGCTGGAAAAAAGAGATAGCCCTGCTTTAAAAAATGCTCGAGCTTTCTTTTTAGAAAAAAGCTTCAACGAAATGCAAAAACTTGTGGAGGCTGGCTGTAGTGACGAGACTAAACGTCGCGCCATCCTTCAACATTTGGCCACCAAAGAGTTTGACCTTGCTCCACGAAGTGATGGAGAGGTTCGCGTAAGCTTGCCCCCAGTACTCACTCAACTTTTAGGTGACAACTCTGCATTATTGGATGGACTGATTGAAGAGCTTATTAAAGGTAAAACTTTGGCCGCAACTAGTCTAAAACTACATACCGAAGCTAGTAACGATGGGCGGAGTACCAAGGTGTTGGATTTTAAGGCTGAAGCTGGTCTAAATCAATTGATTACTTGGAGAGAAAAAACAGAAGTTAAATCAGAGAGAGGAAGTATCAGTGCCGTTCCACCCAGTGCTGCGTTACCGGAACATAAAGTTTTAGGCTCTGAAGAAGTCGCAGCTGCTAAAACAGCCCTTGAAGAAGCAAACCAAGGTATTCAACCGGCAAAGGAGTCGGCTCTTTCTCCACACCAAC
>CAYHHJ010000100.1:0-1726 GCA_964356405.1 uncultured Candidatus Peribacteria bacterium
AAGGGTTTTTGGATGTGTAGCGGGCCCGCGAGTCTTTTTAAGCGGTTCCACTTGAACTTGCTTGCGCTGCTCAGTTTGAGAAACCAGCGGAGCCTTGCTTCCGCCCTGTACCGCATCTCTAAGCCATTCCGACAATTTATCAAGTTTATTCATCTGTGTACAATTAAACGAGTCTTCTTCCCTCGAGTTTTTGCTTACGGAAAGACCTTAACAAAAAAGCCCCCCCGCGTCCAGGCGGATAAAGCGCCCAGCAGCCTACTTGACAATTCTCAATAATATGATACGATTAGCTTCTCTTTAATACTTTCCCCTCTATGGCTACAGGAAAACTCGCTCTCGGCGTTGTAGGTAGTATCATAGGATGCTGCGGGTCTTGTTGTGGGCTGGATCCTTTCGGAGAAGAGGCCAAAGAAGAACAAGTAGAGCAACAGGGACACGAAGTAATTCCAGTACCCCATGAAGTAGAGGCACGCAGAGCGGAAGTGGAAAGACAATACGCGCAAAATCTTGAACTGCGCGGCCAAGCCCTCCAGGGCGAATGCCACACCGCACTAGACGCCAACGCATGCGTGGACGCGTATATTGCCGAAAACAGGGTGGAAGAACCCGCCGCAGAGACGCCGGAAACCCCGGTAGCTCCGACGGAAGTCGAAGTCACCGACGAACCGGATATCGAGGTCGATGAAGCTGAGGCTGAAGCCGCTGAAGTGGCAGAACCAGAGGCGCCCGGCGATGCGCCGACACCTGAGCCAGCTACGCCCAGCAAACCCAAGAAAGCATCAAAGCCTATTGTCGAAGCCACCTTATTCACGGCCACCCAAAAAGGGAGCTACGAAACCGAAGACGGGACCGTGCTCAATGGCACCTTTACCGGACAGGGAGCGGAGGGAACTTTCATCGGGTCTATCACAGAGCCAAGCGGAGTGAAGTTAAACGGAAGGGCCACCTACACGGAAAAAAGCAAAGGAGGCTGGACTGGTTGGATGCGCGACCCCGACTTCATCGTAACCCCATACGGTCCCGCGAACGTGACTTATCCCGACAATGAGACTCTGGCCTTTGCCTTCGAAGCCGAACACACTGGAGAGGTGGACTACACCAAACCCGCAAATTACACCTACAATGGACAAACAACGACCTTGAGCCCCTACCCAGATCCAAGCTCAAACGACACCTCCTGGTTTAACTGGGAAGCAGGCCTAAGCGCCGCCGAATCCTGTTCGCCACGCGGCACCTTGTACTATGTAGATACCCATAACGACTACAAGCTGAAAGCTGAAACCAAAAACCCACAAACGCAAAAAACCGACTGCCCTGCACAATAATTAAAGAGGGCCCTAAGCCAATTTCTCGCCCAACTTCTTACGGAATTCCTCGGGGAAAGCGCCCAGCGCATACAGCGTAGCGCCATACAGAACCGCCCCGCCTCCTGCGAGCAAAATCACATTCAAATTCTGGAGCCCCCACAAGTTATAGGTGGGGTCTTTTAGGAAGTACACAAATAGTCCCATCACGGCTCCGGCCACCGTGGTTTTGAGCATGGAAGCCCAGTCCACTTTAAAGCGCAAATACCGTCGCGCCACAGTTCCGGCAACAATAAAAATAAAGACCTCCGTCGCCACCGTGGCCCAGGCCGCCCCACGAAAACCCCAGTGCGGAATCGCGTACAAGTTCACCAAAATATTAAAGATTGCCCCGCCCCCGTTTATCCAGAGGAGTTTGCTCT
>CAYHHJ010000100.1:1826-4198 GCA_964356405.1 uncultured Candidatus Peribacteria bacterium
TTCACCAAAATATTAAAGATTGCCCCGCCCCCGTTTATCCAGAGGAGTTTGCTCTGCTTGCCCAGCGCCACCAGCGAGTAATTGTACAAACTGCTGTTGAACGAAATAGCCATCGCGATGCACAAAATTTGCAGCGCTACATCGGAGCCATAAATGCCCTTGTCGAGTTGGCTCAAAAACTCCGGCTGCGTGATCAAAAAGATGATCGGATACGCCAGCATATACAGGCCAATCGCCATAGGCAGCGCCGCCATGTACAAAAAGTTCATGGCCAATTGCACGATGCGCTCCACCTTCTCCCCGCCCTCTTTTAGGCTACGCGAAAGCACCGGCAGCACACTGTTCATAAAGTACACCGGGATCACATTCAGAATTTCTAGCATACGCATCGGCGGCCCGTAGTAACCCAGTTCGTGCGGCCCGCGCATGGTTAAAATCATGATGCTGTCGATGCGGAAATAAATCATATTCAGCACCAGCGCAATTCCGTACGGAAAGGCCCCAAAGAAAATCTCCTTCCAATAAACCTTGTCGTAAATTGGCCGCAGCGAGGCGATTCGTGCCGCGTATCTATAGGTATACAAAAACGAAAACAAATTTCCCACCAGTCCCGCAATCATCAGCTGATTGAAGGCTGCCTGCGTCGGCTCACCCGTGTAGAAATAATAAATGGCCGCGAGCATCCACCCAAACGACAGAACCTTTCCAATCACCAGCCCAATCGTGGCACTTTCCATCTTAAGCTCCACTTGCAGCACGCTCGAAACCGTTCCCTGCAAAATCGCCAAAAATACAGACAGTGAGGCAATCGCGATTCCAATCGGAATAAAAGTTCCTTGGTAGCTCGGAATCACAAAGGCCGCCACCGTGGCGAGCCCCATGGCTACTGCCGCCGTCGCCATTCGCATCCCGAAAATATTCCCCGCCACAAAGTTCCTATCGCGCTCTCCTTTGCTCATTTCCCGCACCCCAATCGTGAAAAGTCCAAAGTCGGCTGCAATACCGAAAAAAGCCAAAAACTCATAAACCGCCGTGTACTGCCCGTAGCCTTCCACGCTCAAAAATCCCGAAACCGACTTCAAAATCCCAATACTCACCACCGCCATAACCGCGCGCCCAAGCACCTGCGTTATGGTATTACTCAGAATTTTCTTTGCGGTAGACATATCGCAAGGTATTCTAGGCCTCGTGATGCAAGAAATCAAAGATCGGCTGCTCCTGCTCCAAGATGAGGTGAAAAAATCTCTCGAGCACTTGGCGCTGCCTGCAAAAAAATCCAAACTCGCCTCGCTTGAACTGGACATGTCCGCCCAGGATTTTTGGAATGACCAAGCTCGCGCCCAGCGCATTTCTAAAGAAGCCGGGCTCATCCGCGACATCGTTACTTCTTGGGAAAAACTGGAGCACGACACTAAAAATCTCCTGGATCTCAATGAGATGATCGAGGAGTCCGACGCCGAATCCGCCAAACAAATCAAAGCCGATACCGAAGAAGCCGAAAAACTCCACGCACGGCTGAGCATCGAGCTCTACCTCAGCGGCCCTTACGACGCCAAAGACGCCATCCTCACTTTTCATGCGGGAACGGGTGGCGTGGACGCCCAGGATTTTGCCGAAATGCTCATGCGCATGTACCTGCGTTACTGTGAAAACAAAGGCTGGAAAACCACTCAACTGGACCTCTCGCCTGCCGAAGAAGCCGGAATCAAATCAGCATCGTTCCGAGTGGAAGGCGCCTATGCGTACGGTTACCTCAAACACGAACACGGCGTGCATCGCCTGGTTCGCCTCTCGCCTTTCAACGCCAAGCAAAGCCGCGAAACCTCTTTTGCCATGGTGGAAGTGGTGCCCGAGATGGAAGAAGTGGAACTGGAAATCCGTGATGACGATTTGGAATGGGACTTCTTCCGTGCCGGAGGCGCTGGAGGACAAAACGTGAACAAAACCAGCACGGCGGCGCGCGTCACCCACGTTCCCACGGGCCTTTCCGTTGCCTGCCAAACGGAGCGCAGTCAGGTTCAAAACCGTGAAAACGCCCTCAACACCCTCAAGGCAAAACTCCTCGCCCTCCAAGAACAACTCCACCTCGACACCATTCAAGAAATCCGTGGTGACCACGTGCAACACTCCTGGGGCAATCAAATACGGTCCTACGTTCTGCAGCCATATCAAATGGTCAAAGATCACCGTACCGACTATGAAACCAGCCAAGTGGACAAAGTCCTCAACGGTGACCTTGACGGATTCATAGAAGCCAGCCTAAAATCAAAGCCCTAAACTTTTCATGAGCCTAGACGATGCAGACAGAGGTCGTTATCTCGACACACCCACTGGTGAATCAAGAGCCGCTCTTTTATTGGACGCCGTGGCGA
>CAYHHJ010000101.1:0-4168 GCA_964356405.1 uncultured Candidatus Peribacteria bacterium
TACGAATGCACCTCATCTAGGCTCAGCGCAGCCAAATCTCGCCCCTCATAAAACTCCACAAATCGCTGCAAATAATGATGATAATTTTCGATGGTTTTCAGCGACTTATTCTTACCTACTTCGAGATGTTCAAGAAATCGGGTGATCTGGCGCTGGAGAGTTGTAACTTCTGGCATGAGATGAGTATACTCTACCCATGATCGAGTTCAAAAACGCCACGAAAAAATACGGAGACCGCCTGGTGCTCGACAACGTCAGCCTGCAGATTCAAGGTGGAGATTGGCTGTGGCTCACCGGCGCGTCCGGGGCCGGAAAAACCACGCTCGTACACTCGCTCATCGGAGCCGTTACTTTAAGCAGCGGTGAAGTGACTGTGGATGGCTACAACGTCACGAAATTCAACCGCCTCGCCTTGCAAGAATACCGTCGCAAACTAGGTATAGTCTTCCAAGATTACAAACTACTTCCGCGCAAAACCGTTCACGAAAACGTTTCTTTTGCCATGGAAGTCTGCGGCTACACCGAAACCCAAATCGCCGCCCGAGTCCCCGAAGTTTTAGAAAAAGTGGGTCTCTCCCAAGCCCGTCACCACTTTCCTTACATGCTTTCTGGAGGAGAAAAACAGCGCTGCGCCATAGCCCGCGCCCTCATCCACGAGCCCCGCCTCATCATTGCCGACGAGCCAACAGGAAATCTCGACCCCAAGACCGCGCTCGAAATTGTGCACCTTTTCCAAAAGCTCCACATCGAAGGCGCGACCATCATTTTTGCCACGCACAATCTCAACCTCCTCGAAATTTTCAAAAAACGCCAGATCCATATTGAAGGGGGACGAATTCTAGAAAGCTAACCCTCTCTTCCATGAAAACCCCTACTCGTCTTTTTATTCTTACCGCTTTCAGCCTAGCTATTTTTACAACGGCCTGCAGTGGAGCAAGTCCCAGTGCGCAAGTAGAAACCGTGGACTCCACTCAGGAGACCGTTGAAGTCCCTTACACGCAGTACACCAATGAGGCTCGTGGTCTTTCTTTTGATATACCCGAGGGTTGGGAGCTGAAAGTGAAGACCGATTCAGAACTACAATTTTTAGTGGATCTGGAAAGCCCAGTCTTCGACCCAGATACGACGGACGCTATGAAGGTTATGACTTACTCTCACGTCAATCTATTCATTTGGGATAAACAAGAAGCTCAGACGCCCGAAGGGTTCAGAGACTTTATTGAAAATCTACTCGCTAAAAACGGATACAGTTTGATCGAAAAGGGCAAAAGCAATTTAGGAGTTGAGGACGCTCTTTACATCACTATGCAAGAATGGACTGATTATTTGCAGGCCTACACTGGCCAAGCCAAATACGTGCTTTCTGCCAGGGATACGAGGGGCTACTACATGAGTTTGGTTTACCCCAACACTATAGGCGCCGAAAAAGAACAGGAATATCTGTCTATTTTAGAACACATGAGCGAAAGTTTTGCGTGGAATGAGCAGTAGAGTCTTTACAAAAGCCCACCCGCTCCCTTATATTGCCCTTGATGGCTTCCTTCACTAATACGCTGGACTTCGCCGCTATGACGGACGAGGAAATTTTGCGCGCGCTTTCCGAAAATAAGATTGGTCTCACGCCGGACGAAGCCCGCAAGGTGCAAGAAATTTTAAAACGACCGCCCACTCTTACCGAGGCGATTATTTGGGGCATTCAAGGAAGCGAACATTGCTCGTATAGGTCCAGCCGTCGACATCTCAAAACGCTGCCCGTTGACGCACCAAACGTGACGCTGGGCGTGGGAGAAGACGCTGGAATCGTACATTTTGCGCAGGACGAAAAAGGCCAAAGCTATGGAGTGATAATGGGACACGAATCGCACAACCACCCATCGCAAGTGGTGCCTTATGAAGGCGCCGCCACCGGGATTGGGGGAATGGTTCGCGACATTATTGTGATGGGAGGCCGCGCCGTTGCCGTTGCCGATCCGCTTCGTTTTGGACAAATCGACCGCACACTTTCCCGCCAAATTCAGGCTGGCGTAGTCAGCGGAATTGCGGGTTATGCGAATCCACTCGGAGTGCCCAACTTAGCCGGCGACACGTATTTTGATGAATCTTTCAACGACAATTGTTTGGTGAACGTAGTCTGCCTCGGTGCCATCCGCGAAGATGAAATCATCCACTCGTTTGTACCCGAAAACGCGATTGGCTGGGACTTTATTATTGTAGGAAAACCCACCGATCAATCAGGTATGGGCGGAGCCGCGTTTGCGTCACTGGAACTCAAAGAAGAAGACAAGGAAGCGAACAAAGGCGCGGTGCAGGAACCCAATCCGTTCCTCGAACGTCACCTCGCCGAATCCACCTACAACTTGTTCAAAAAACTCAGCATCAATGGACAACTAGACAAGGTCAGTTTTAAAGATATGGGAGCCGGCGGAAATGTGTGCGCAACGGTGGAACAAGTGGAGCCAGCGGGACTCGGGGCGGACATCGACCTCGCGCTCGTGCACACCGCGTACCCTGGCCTGCCACCTGCTGTGATTGCCTGTGCTGAAACTCAAGAACGACTTTGCTGGGTCTGCGATCCGTCGCTCACACAAATGATTCTGGATCATTACAATAAAGAATGGGATTTACCCAACGTCTCGCTCGGCGCCCGTGCCAGCCACGTAGGAAAAGTGAAACAAGGCAACTACACCGTGCGTTACGGCGAAGAAATTTTAGTCGATGCAGAATCTTCTCAGGTTACAGAGGGCGTGCAGTACAACCGGCCTTTTCACGCGCCCACCCGCACCTTCACTGAACCAGAATTCGACCAACCCTACCTGCCAAGCGTTTTCCTCCAAGTCCTCGGCAGCGAAAACATCGCCAGCCGCCTGCCCATTTTTGAGAACTACGACAAGGTGGTGCAGGGCCAAACCGTCTTCGAGCCGGGAATGGCGGACGCAGGACTCATGCAACCTTTCCGAAACCGTGAAGAAGCACCTGAAATCCACCAAGTGGGGGCCGCCCTCAGTGTGGACGCCAACCCTCGTTATGGGAAAATTTCTCCTTACCTCGCCGGGGTGAACGCCGTGGTGGAAGGTATGCGAAACGTGGCCGCGATCGGCGCAACGCCCTGGGCCGTGACCGACTGTCTCAACTTCGGAAACCCTGAAGATCCCGAGCAAATGTGGGAACTGGTAGAAAGCATCCGTGGAATAAAAGAAGCACTCGAAGGCGTGGGCCACCTGAACTACGCAGGTCACCCGCTCCCCGTCGTTTCCGGAAACGTGTCTCTTTATAATCACTCAAAAAACGGCAGCATCGCTCCTTCACCTGTGATTGGAACCCTGGGGCGAATCGACGACACCGCCAAAGCCGTGACCATGCAATTTAAAAAAGCCGGTTCCAAAATCTACCTACTCGGGCTGCGAAAAAATGAACTTGGAGGAAGCGAATACTATCGTCAACTCGGTCACCTGGGAGCCAATGTACCATCACCCGATTTCAAAGAAGTAAAAGCCGAACTTCAAACCGTAATCACTGCAATCGACGAAGGCATCGCCCTGGCCTGTCACGATATTTCCGATGGTGGTCTCGCGGTGACCCTGGCTGAAATGATGGCCGGTGGACGCGGCGAAGGCAGCTTTGGACTCACCGCCGAACTCAGCAAAACCGGTGAACTCCGTGCCGACACTTTATTATTCAGCGAAACGGGCGGCTTCGTCTTGGAAATTCGACCCGACCGCGCCGAAGAATTTGAAACCCTTTGTTTTGGAAACATGGTAAAAGCCGTGCAACTTGGCGAAGTAACGGAAGCGCCGCTCTTCAGCGTCACGCTAAATGGTCAGAGCCTCATTGCGCTGCCCAAAGACCAAGTCGTCGACATCTGGCTGAACGGACTTCGTAACAAATTAAAAGCATGAAAAAACTCATCCTCCTCACATTCATGTTAAGCGCCTGTCAAACGACTATAGTTGAGAAGAGCCCTTGCGCAGCACCTGATGGAACCTACGTTGCCTCGTACACTGAGGAGTGGGAAGGTGTTGAATACCAACTCCCTTGGTGCTGGATCGCAGCTGAGGAAGGAGAAACGCTTCACTTGGAACATGGAGAAGGGGAAGCGTGGGTAAATATCACCATGGGCTCCGGTTCGCTGCCAAATCCGCTACCAAGCCCGACTCGAACTGACCACGAA
>CAYHHJ010000102.1:0-4160 GCA_964356405.1 uncultured Candidatus Peribacteria bacterium
CACAATGCGAACTATTTAGAGGGCACGTCTACTTCTATAATTGATTTTATTACCTTGATGGCTGATAAATATAAAGTTCCTCGTGAATTTATTGTGGGCATTGGAGCTACCGAAAGCCGATTTAATAAGAAAATCAACGATTCTCCAGCTGCAGCCAAAGGCCTCTACCAATTTTTAGATACCACGGCTGAGAAAGAAGCTTACCCTTATTTGCACTCCCCGGAATCTTTAGGTGAAGTGAAAGGCAAAAAAGTTCGAAATAATGAGCTGAAGTACGAAGACTACGACTCTAAAAACCGCTTTGTTCAAACCGAGTTGGCTTGCGCCCACTACAAATTTTTGGAAGAAGCGATGCAGCCTGCGTTGGCTCGTTTGGAGGCACGGCTCAAATCTTTTAATTCAGGTTTCTCAGTTGAAACGCTTATGCCGCTTTGTTTGATGACGGCCTACAACGGAGGAAAAGACCTGACCACTCAGGCTATAGATCGATTCCTGGCTTTGAGTGATAGACGTCTAAAGTCCCGCATTGGAGAAGGGCCTTACGGCAAAGATGTATGGATGTCCGTTCTGACTTACAACTTCGGTCATGAATTCGATGTAATTGAACCTGATGGAACGGCTAAAAAACTCATGGTAGGAAAGGAAGTTCTCCACTATCCACTTAGGGTTTCTGCCTGGGCAAAGCTTCTTTTGGACAAGAAATAAGATTAACGCTTTCCTTTCTTGCTCTTCTTTTTCTTCTTTGGAAGGTATTTGTCTGCAGCTTTTTTTGCGGCTTTCATCGGTTTAGCGTCTGCGGCCTTGTCCATTTTTTTCCAAGTGTAAACGCCGTAAGCGATCGCTGCCAAGAAAAGAACCACGAACCACAGTCGCATTCCCAGGTAAGGCATGTTTTGATCTCGTGTGAAGGTGATGCAAAGTCCAATAAAAGAGAACCAACGCAGTGCGGAAGCAAAGTTTTTTGCTTTTTTGTTAAAACTTCCTACAAAAATCGCTACAAAAATCACCAATAATGGCCAAAAGAACATGAACTCGCTGCCGGGACGGGTGTCGAAGAGGTAAGATGGGTCGAAGAGTTTAAAGGGATTCATGGGTGTGAGGTTTAGGGTGCTTGAAGCGTTTATAGAGTAGGCTTGCGCTGAGGAGGAAGAAGAGTGCGAAGCAGATCATGGGGAAACGGATTCCCAAGATCAGGAGTGTATCATCCCCTCGAAAGAATTCAAGAATAAAGAGTCCCAGTGAGACCACGGTAGCGTAATAGAGGCTTGAGTTTCCTTCACTGTGGAAGAAATGGCCTTTCTTGTTCAAGGTTCGTTTGCTCCAGAGTACCGCGATGAGAAAAAGCAGCAGGTAGATTTGGCTTGGGTGCACGGGCACGGTGTATTTTACGTTGAAAACCTCGTAGCGCACGCCCCAGAGCATATCGGTTGGGCGTCCGTAAGAATAACCTCCCAAAAAAGCGCCGACGGATCCGATTCCCATCCCGACAATTAGCGGAACGGAAAGAGCGTCGAGCCATTTCCAGGTGTTTTCTTCCGATTTACGGAGGCGGTAGAGCAGAGCCACGGTGAATCCTAAGAGAGCGCCCCAGAAGGAAAAGCCCTGGTCCCAGATGGAAAAGAAGTTCCAAACGGTGCGGAGGTCGAAGCTGGGCAGGTAAGCGTCGGTGTGTAGTACAAAGTAAAAAATGCGTGACACCACCAGCGCGCTGATGAAAAAGGTCATGCTGTGTTCAATGAACAGAGTGAAGTTCACGCGGGCACGTTTGAGGCGCTGCACGGCCAAATAGCTGCTGCTTAAAAGGGCAATGGCTACAAATACCCACAAGGTTTGAATAGAGACGTACTGTGACTCGTACAAAATCGGAATCATCTCAAAGATTAAACACTAAACCGGCATTTAAAACAATGCCCAGGGGGATCACTAACAGATTGCCCCAGGACTTGTAGCGGAGGTATTCCACCCGGAAACTCAGGAGTACATGCCAGAGAAAAACGCTGAGCAGCAGGTGACGGAGGGTTTCGGAAGTGAGTAGGTTGAAATCGCCGGGAAGTGGGTTGCCGCCGGGGAAGATTTTTGCACTTATATAATGACTAAAGAAGTAGGCCACCAGGTAAAAGGCCAGGAGCCAGGCCAAAAAGTGATTGGCTTCTTCCGTTATGAGCGGCTCGGACTCGGCATCGGCTTTGGTGAGTTGTTTTCGCGCCAAAACCATGTCTTTTAATGCTTGTTTGAGGCGGTCACGTTCTTGAATCAAGCCTTGGAGGCTTTGGCGGGCTTCTTCTTTGGCGCTGGCAGGAGCTTGCCACACGATTTTGCGGTAGGTCCAGATTTGGCGGCTCACCGTGGAGATTTTTTTATGCATCTCTTTTTCTTCGGGCGTTGGTAAGAGCGTGGAAAGCCAAGCGGCGATGCCCTTCATGAGTGGGTTGGTGGAGTCTTGGAGCCGGCTCTGCACGTCTTCCAGATTTTGGGTTAGGCTGACTTCGGCGGGTTTTTCGTGCAAGGTGGCCATCATTTTTTGCGCCTCCAGCTTCAAGTGGTCGCGTTGGCCGAGCATTTTTTCCTTGTGAAGGAAGAGTTCTTGATCCTGCACTTTTTTGAGCAGTTCTTCGGAAGTGCTTTCAATATAATCCAGATTGGTGCTGCTTTTGATGCGGAGCAGTTTATCGATGGCGTTTTGGATGAGCTTTTGAGAGTCGAGCTTGAGCTCACCTTGGTAGGTCACGAGCATGCCTTTGATTTTTTCCAAAATGAAATCCACTTTTTGCAGCAGTGCATTGCGTTTTTCCTCGAATTCCGCACTAATTTTTTGTTCAGCAATGGCGCCTTTATCGGTGACTTTGGTTTGAGCTTCGTATTCAGCCTTGAGCACGGTCAGATCTTCCCCCTTTGCTTTGGCGCGGTCTTCTTCGCTGGCACCGCTGGCAACCACATAAGAAACTTCAAACTGATATTCGTCCATCAGGCGCTTGAAGGCTTTGTAGCGGCTGCTGGCTGGGATGGTTCCAATCACTTTTTTTCCAGCTTTATCAAAAGCTTCGAACTCAAATTTGGGCAGCTCGGCGGTGGTGCCGGCTTCTTTAGTTACCGTCTGTTCACCGGTCTCAGCGGTTTTTAAAATCGACAAAAGCGAAATGCCGAAGGTGTTGAGTTGCTTTCGGGCGTCTTCTTCACTCGCGGCGCCGATGAGTCCACTCAGTTTCTTCCCGGTGTTATTGACCGCTGTGTATTGAAACTGCGCCATGGCGTGGTGCGTGAGTAGTTACTTTGGAGCTGGCGTCGATGAATCCGTAAAAGAGCGGATGTGGACGGTGCGGACGAGATAAAAATTCAGGATGGGATTGGGTTCCGATCATGAATGGATGATTTTTGAGTTCTCCCATTTCTACCAAATTGCCTTCTTCAAACCAGCCGGATGGAGTCCAATCGCTGTTTTCTAGGGCTTTCACAAAATCGTTGTTTACTTCGTAACGATGGCGGTGACGTTCCATGACCATGTCCTTGGCATAAAGGCGTTTGGATAGAGTGCCGTCGCGGAGCATACAAGGGTAGGCACCCAAACGCATGCTGGCTCCTTTCTCGGTATTGCGGTGTTGGTTGGGTAGGAAGTGGATGACATATTTGCGAGCATCCAATTTGCCGTCTTCGTCGAATTCTTCGGAAGTGAGTTCCGGGTCTGCCAAGAAGTGGCGAGCGTATTCAATGGTCATGAGTTGGAGTCCAAGGCAAAGCCCCAAGTAAGGTACTTTGTTTTCACGCGCGTATTTGGCGGCTAAGATTTTGCCTTCCGTTCCACGAATTCCGAATCCGCCGGGAACCAAAATTCCATGCGCCGTACGGAGTTGTTCCCAAGTGGCTTCATCGTTTTCTTCGAGTTTTTCTGCGTCTACCCATTGTAAGTCTAGGTCCAAGTCTTGATGGTAGCAGGCGATTTTGAGTGATTCGATTACGGAAAGGTACGCGTCATCGAGGTCGGTGTATTTTCCAACCAAAGCAATGAGGATGGGTTCTCGTTTCGCTTGGATTTTGCTCACCAGTGTTTGCCAGTCTTCGAGCATAGGGCTCACGTTGCCGAGGTGAAGTTTGTTCGCAATCAGCTCAGTGATTTTGTATTCGTTGAAGTTCAGTGGCACTTCGTAAATAGATTTCGCGGTCAC
>CAYHHJ010000103.1:0-4160 GCA_964356405.1 uncultured Candidatus Peribacteria bacterium
GTTTTATAATTTTAGTATCAACTGTAATAGCAGTTTTGCTTCCAAAATAACTTCTTTTGGAATCATTTTATAAGCGGCCAGCAGGAGTGAAGGCAAAATCACTAAATCGTCTATTTGACCAAGTACGGGAAGGAAATCTGGAATCAAGTCGAAGGGTAAAATGAGATAAGCCAAGGCGATCCAGGGAAGCGCCTTAGAAATCCAAGGCGTTTTTCTGTTTTTAAGTAAAAAACGAAAGAAGTGAATAAATTTGCTCATGCTTGTATACTACATGGTAATGGACCTGTACGCAGAACAAATCGTCGACCTCTCCAAAAACCCGCTCAATCGAGGTGAAATGGCCAATGCCACCCTCACCCATAGCGGCGTGAACACCACCTGTGGCGACCATGTACGTTTGTATTTGCTCGTGGAAGAGGGTCGCGTAAAGGACGCCTCGTGGGAAGGTGACGGTTGTGCCATCAGTATTGCAGCGGCTAGTGTTTTGACCGAGGAAGTGAAAGGAAAGAAAGTTTCGGACTTGGGCGAATTGGCGAAGGAAGATCTGTACGAGTGGCTGGGGATTGATCACTTGGGACCGGCGCGGGTGAAGTGTGTGACGTTGAGTTTGGAAACACTACAGGCGGGTTTGAACTAATTTACCTGTGAGTCATCGATGTCCGCCGTGTAAAGATACTCAGCTCTAGTGGCATTGGGAGTTGGCTCTTGCACCCTGAGCAGTTCACGAATGCGGGTTTGGATTTCACCTGTTCCACGAAGTATAACCTTCAATCCAAGAAGATCCGGTTCGCTTGTTTCTGTGTAACATTTCGCTCTTAAAGTCTCCAACATGACGGGTTCCTGCCTCAAAGGAGTTTCTGGCGTAAAAAACCAGCCTTTTTTATAAAAAGCGACTGCCTGCTCGTCATAAATCCTTGGCGTGTAGTTTGCCCCGACTAAAAGACTATTCAGTTTCCCACGCAAGCGTCTAAACTCCTCCTGAGATAGATGTTGTGCCCCTTGAACTCCTGTAGGTGTGAAAATACGTTGCCCCTGTCGTCCAAATTTCTCCTGCATAGGCTAGTTAAATGAAGAGATCACTTTACACAAATTAAATTTATGCGTCTAGTCGATAACTTAACCTGACTTGTAAATGGTGAGAACTCGTCTAAACTAGACTAAACACATTATGAAAGCCACGTTTCAAGATTACTTTCGAGAATTTATAGGCACCGACGATGCTGAACAATTTTTTAGTACAATAGAGACGAAGCCCGTGGGACCGCGGAGCATAAGGGTGAATACTTTAAAGATCAGCAAAGCCGATTTGACCGAGTGGTTCGTTTCGCAAGGCTATGAGGTTAAAAATAGCGTTTATTCGGCGGATGGACTGGAGCTCACGGGCGCCGGTCAGGAATGGGCGCTCAAGCTTCCCTACCACGCCGGGTTCACCTATCCGCAGGATGCCGCGTCTATGTTCGCGGTGGAGGTTTTGAATCCGCAGCCAGGTGAAACCGCGTTGGACCTCACGGCAGCGCCGGGAGGAAAAACCACCCATATCGCGCAGAGGCTGGAAAACCGCGGGATTTTGTTTGCGAACGATATGGATACGCACCGCATCAAGGCCCTGAAATCCAATTTGAGCCGGCTGGGTGTGGTGAACGCGTACATCACTCGCATGAATGCCAATAAAATGGCTGAGCTCTACCCTGAGACTTTTGACCGAATTTTGCTCGACCCTTCTTGCAGCGGCGAGGGGCTTTTTGTGACGAAGGAAGGCCAACCGAATTATTGGAACAAAAAAGCGGTGAAGCATTTTTCCGGGCTCCAGTTTGGACTGCTGCGGCAGGCTTTTATTATGCTGAAACCGGGCGGCCGAATCTTGTATTCCACCTGTGCGCTGAACGGAATCGAGAACGACGGCGTGGTGGCAGATTTTTTGGAGAAGACCCCCGAGGCCGCCATTGATGAAAGTGTTGTGGATGAATTGAAGGCTCGTGGCATTGCAGTGCCCGAGCAATTAGCAGGTTTAAAAGGCATTCGTTTTTGGCCACATAAAACCGGGACGAAAGGATTTTTCTGTATCGCCCTTACCAAGACTGCATCGCAGGGCATGGAGCGGCCCGACAGTAAATTCTTCCTGAAGGTTCTCAAGGAGGACGAACGAAAAATCTATGACGCTTTCCTGGAGGAGCGCTTTGGCGTTCACGCCCGGGCGTACGACTTGGTTCCCTTTGAGCATCATTTATTTTTGGCGAGTACGGCTTTGAAAGCGCTGCCACCTCCCCCGGGATTTTCACTCTCTTTACCGGCGCTCAAAACCTACGAGGGCGATGAGATGAAACCCAGCCACGAAGGCGTGATGTTCTTTGCCGGCCAGGCCACTCGCGGCGTGGTACAACTCACCAAAGAGCAAATGGAGCACGCGCTCAAAAGCCAGCCCGTGATTTTTGAAGGTTTGGAGGAAGGCATGTACTTTGCAAAATATCTGCAGTTCCCACTCGGGCTACTAAAAATCGGTTCGCAAAGAACAGAGTTGCTCGTACCGAAGATGGCTTAATTCCACCCCTCGTTCTGCAACGCGCTTTTAGCAGCAGATTGTTCGGCTTCTTGCTTGGAAGGGCCGTGGCCTTGGCCAGCGAGTTTTTTACTGAAGTAGATGCCCATGACGAATTTTTTGTCGTGGTCAGGACCTTCTTCGCTGAGGAGTTCGTAAGTAGGCGTGACGTTGAGTTTGTCCTGGCAGAGTTCTTGCACTCGAGATTTGGCGTCTACGTTGAGTCCCTTAGCAATGATATCATCGAGCATAGCCACGATTTGCTTCAGAATGAACTGGTTAGCTACTTCGAAACCTTGGTCGAGAAAGACAGCTCCGATAAGCGCTTCGCAGGTATTGGCTAAAATGTATTCCTTTTCACGTCCGCCTGAGAGGTCTTCGCCACGGCTGAGCAATAAAAACTGTCCGAGTTCGAGGTTTTTAGAAACTTTAGCGAGGTTCTTCCCTTTTACCAGCGCGCTGCGCCAGTTGGTGAGCTGTCCTTCCGGCTGATCAGGGTAATTGTGGTACAAAAATTGCGTCACAGCGAGTTCCAAAACCGCGTCTCCCAAAAATTCCAAGCGCTCGTTGTAGCCCTTTTCCTCGGTGTGCTCGTTGATAAAAGACTTGTGTACAAAAGCCAGCGTGAGCAGATCTTTATTTTTGAACTCGAGATCAATCTTCTTTTCGAGTTCGGCGATGTTCTTAATTTTTGCGGTCATCATAGAGTGAGCTTAATACACCATTAACAAATTTTGAAGAGCTTTCGGTACCAAATTCCTTTGCCAACTCGATGGCTTCATTGATTGCTACCAGAGCGGGCATGTCTGGATCGAAGAGCAATTCGGCCGCTCCCACCTCCATTGCCGCGCGGTCTATAGGGGCAATTTTCTCCCAAGGCCACTCGGGTGCGTACTTTTTAATAGCTTCCTTCACTTCTTCGCGGTGATCCATGATCCGTTTGAGAAGCAGCATGGCAAAGCTTTGATCCTCAAGGCCATGTCCCCCGTTCACGAGGTTATACGACAAAATAGCTTCTGCATCGCCTCCACGGAATTCCCAAGCAAACAGGGTTTGCATCACCAGGGCCCGGAGAGTGTGGCGCTTAGAAGCCATTAAGAAATTTAAAGAGCAAAATAGGTGCTAGGCTTTGATCGTTGTGATCTTAGCTTCTGGTTTTTTCTTGGTCATAACGTCTTTTCCACGGTAAGTTCCGCAAGCGGCACAAACCTTGTGAGCAACCTTAGCTTCTCCACATTTTTCGCATTTCACGAGATTAGTCATAGCTACCAACTTCAGACGAGCTGAATTCTGGAAGGTGTGGTAACGACGCCCGCTACGGGTGGTCGACTGTTTCTTTTTCGGTACGGGATGTTTTGCCATAAATTCGTTTTAAGATGGAGCCTTAGCTCGATTGCTTGGGCATTTTAGAGGATTTCAGAGGAAAATCAAGCAAATTAAGAAAGGAGATCCTTTAAACCTGAAAGAGCCTTCACTCCTTTGGGCTCTTCGAACCTGGATTCCTCGAATTTCTTGCAGAGTTTTTTACATCGAGGCACGTGCTCCAAATTCAGGAGCAAATCCTGGCGAAGCGGTTCTTTTTCGTCGAGCTCCAAGCGGTGCGTGTCGAGTTTGAGCCATTCAT
>CAYHHJ010000104.1:0-4157 GCA_964356405.1 uncultured Candidatus Peribacteria bacterium
CGTCCTTCTTACTACGGTTCCCAACACATCATGCAAGTGATCCAGCAAGAAGCTTCCGCTGAAATGGAAGCAGTGGTGGTGTCCGGCCATTGCTGCGAAAGCGCAGACGTGCTCACAGTTGTGCCCGGGCACGGCGACGAACCCGCACCCCGCCTCCTCGCCAAAGCCAAAATCGGCGACCTCTTTTTAATTGAAGGCACCGGCGCCTACTGCAGTGCCATGCCCACCTTGCACTACAACTCTTTCCTCCAAGCCCCCGAAGTCATGATTCGTGAAAACGGCGAAGTAGAGTTGATAAGAAGGCGTGAGACGTTAGAGGAGATGCTAAGCTTTGAGATCTAAACTTGGATCATACTCTCTTTCCTCAAGATTCAGTCCAAATATATAAGCTACCAATTCTTCAATCAATCTCTGTTTTTTTGCAGGGTCCCATCCCAAGTCTTGAGCTACGCGACTCTCAACCTCTTCACCATTCAGAATAGCTACTATCGTTCCATGACTCAGTCTTGCAGATAAAGCCTCAAACTGCTGATTTTTTGCATCCTCAACGAAAGCACCCGTACGCTCCATTCCTCGTCTTACATTAGCCTGGGCAAATCTAACCGCACGATTTCTATCAACGATCTCACATAGAGTGGAAGGAGTAGACCCCATAGGTAAGACTTCAGTAGATCTAGCAGAGGCTAAAAGTGCTTTTGCCATAACAATACAAAAAGATAAGAAACAAATATAACCTATTTAAGAAATAAGTCAATTAGCGGAGCTAGAGAATTAACACTTGACTCTTCATATACCTCGATATACGATGCAGCTACCTCGTAACCCAAGGTATGAAATTTCCAAAAGAACTCATCAAAGGCTCTACTAAGAATCTGGTCCTTGCCGTCCTATCGGAAGGCGAATTGTATGGTTATCAAATTCTCAAAGAAATAAAAAGTCGCAGCAAGGATGCCCTCCAATTTGGCGAAGGAACCATCTACCCCGTACTGCACGCTCTCGAGGAAGAAGGTGCACTCAAAAGCCGCTGGGAAGAACAGGAAAGTGGAGCTTCCCGTAAATACTATCAGATCACCACTCAAGGAAGAAAAGTTCTAAAAGTCGCCAAAAAAGATTGGATTGATTTTTCAGAAGCCGTGAATCAGGTGCTCAAACCAAATCATTCTCAGCTATGGACTCACGCTTAAAAAATCTCATCGATTCAACCGTGAAGGCATCCGCTATGAACGGCTCCAGAAAAGAGGATCTAGAGCGCGAACTACATTCTCACTTCACCGAGCAAGTCCATGACCTAACTTTAAAGGGCTTCAGTTTAAAAGAGGCCGTAACAACTATCCTCTCTGAATATGGAGATCCCGAACTAATCGGCGAAGGCATCAATACAGCTCACCAAAATCCTTCCCTCCTTTATATCTCTCAATTTATATCTTTAATAAAAGTCACTATGAAGAGGCATCCTCAAAGAATTCTATCTATTTTTATTTTTCTTGTTTTAGCGACGGCCAATGCACAATTCTTGTACCATTGGAGTGTTTGGAAAAATAGTAATGAAATCCAATCTACAGGAACTGAAAAACTTCTTAGTGATTATATAGGGATCACTCCACATACATGGGACAAGGTAGTAGACCTAAATGGAGATGGAGAGATAACCGATGAAGAATCTATCGTCGTCTTTTACCAAGAGAATACGGAAAATCTAGCCATCGCAAGTCTACACATCGCCCCTAACACCCTTTCCTTAAGCGCCTATCTACTTGTTATGATAGACGCATTGGGACTGGGCGTAGTTCTTTACCCTTGGTTGAAACGGAGTTAATTTATTCCTCCCTCACAAACACATCCCTCGGCTTGCTTCCTTGTGCAGGTCCAATGAGGCCAGCCTCTTCGAGCAGATCAATGATACGAGCCGCACGGGAATAGCCAATACGCAGGTAACGCTGGAGCGATGACGTGGATGCCGCCTTGCGGTTCTTCTTCAAACATTCAATGGCTAGGTTCATCAAGTCTTCGTCGCTCTTGGCTTCATCGGGAATATTGGGAACACCCTGCACGGCACGGTGCGCGGTTTCTTTGGAAGTGATGTCCTGTTGGTACGTGGGTTCGTGCGTGAGTTTGAGGCGGTTTGTAACCTTTTCAATTTCCTTAGAAGACACATAAATTCCCTGCACACGAATCGGCTTGCCCATGGTTCCGCTCAAATACAGCATATCCCCCGCGCCCAGCAAATCTTCCGCGCCACCGGTATCCAAAATGGTTCGGCTGTCCACCCCGGACGCCACCGTGAAGGCGATACGCGCAGGGATATTGGCTTTAATAAGACCCGTAATAACGTCCACGCTTGGACGCTGAGTCGCCACAATAAGGTGCATCCCCACGGCACGCGCCATCTGGGCAATACGGCAAATGGAGGCTTCCACTTCCTTCTGCGCTTGCATCATGAGGTCGGCCAACTCATCGATCACAATCACAATTTTTGGCATCTTTTCAGCGGTCTTGCGGTCAGCATTGTAGTCCGCGATATTGCGATGTCCCGCCTCCGCACACACCTTGTAACGACGATTCATTTCGGCCACCGCCCAACGCAGCGCAGTCGCAGCCTTTTCAGGATCCGTGATCACCGGCGTGAGCAAGTGCGGCAGCCCGTTGTAGGTAGAAAGTTCCACCTGCTTGGGGTCGATCATAATAAACTTCAAATCCTTTGGTGAGTTGTTGTAGAGGAAAGAAATGAGGAAGCTATTGAGTCCCACGGATTTACCAGACCCCGTCGCCCCAGCGATAAGTAAGTGCGGCATCTTTGCCAAATCCGCCACAATGGAACGGCCGGAAACGTCTCGCCCGAGCGCGATTTTGAGTCCCGATTTTTCTTTGACGTACTCGCTGGTTTCCATCATTTCACGCATGTGCACGGTGCTTCGGTTGGAGCTAGGAATTTCAATCCCCACCAAAGATTTTCCGGGAATCGGCGCTTCAATACGAACGGCCGGCGCCGCGAGTGCCAACGCAATATCGTTCTTCAGCGAAGTGATTTTAGAAAGCTTCACACCATCCGCCGGCCTCAGTGTGTACTGCACCACCGTAGGCCCCACGTGGACTTCATTCATGCTCACATCAATGCCAAACTGCTCGAGCTTGGTCTTAATCATATCGGCCTTTTTCTTCAACTCACTCTCGTTGATTTCAAAAGTTTCCTTTCCAATTTCCAGCAAATCCATGGGCGGATAATTCCACTCCACCACATCCTCTTCATTTTTCTTTTTCTTCTTAGAATCAAGCACGGTCACTTCCGCTTCTTCGTCCTCATCTTTCATCACGGGCACAGTGTCGTCGTCCGCCTCTTCGCCCTTCGCCAAACGGTCTTCCACCTCCTTGAGGCTGAGTTCCTTAATGGTCATACTGAGCAGTTCCTCCACTTTTTTGGGAGCGGACGTATCCGGGCTCACAATACGCAGCTCGTCTTCCTCCTCCTCTTCATCGTGCGTAATCGTAAAGTCAGGCGCCGCATCAATCACTTTGCGCATCATTTTTGGCGTAGGCGTGAGGAATCGTACGATCGCACCCAAACTCACCTGCAAAGTAAGCAATACTCCAATCAAAAAAGCAGCCAAAAGGGACACATAGGCCCCCACACGGGTAAACGCAGAAATAAAAATAAAACTAGAAACAAATCCAATATAACCTCCTCCCTCACCCCGCTGCGCCGTCTCCAAAAGCTCGGCTTCGGGAACCGACATATGCACGAATCCCAAAATCGCAACCAACAAGAATAAAATTCCGGTCATCCGTGCAAGCCCCCAGGTGATTTTTTTTGAGAAAAATACCGAAGCCCCCATAAAGAGCAGCATAAATGGCACCGCCTTGAGCCCCACTCCAAACACGGGCCTGAGCCCAGAAACCCACAAATCTCCCAAAAATCCGAGCTGTTGGTTGAGCGAAAGCCAGGTCAAAGCCGCCAGCGCCAAATACGCCACGGCCCAAACTTCACGCATGATGTGGCTTTCCACTTCAAAGTTAAGAATCGGTGTAGATTTTCGTCGTCGGGTGGTACGTCTTTTGGCCATGCCTAAACAAATAAATCGGCCCCCATGCTAGCAAAAATTTTACAGGTTCACAAGCAGCAAATCTTCCACTAAACTGCTCGCATGTTACGAAAACTCCTC
>CAYHHJ010000105.1:0-4145 GCA_964356405.1 uncultured Candidatus Peribacteria bacterium
CCATCGACGAAGTGACGCGTGAGTATTTGAAGATTGGGTACGCCGAAAACGACAAGCTCTTTGTGCCGATTGACCAAGCGGATAAGGTTTCTAAATTCATTGGATCGGGAGACAGACCGCCGAAATTGACGCGGCTCGGAAGCGCAGAATGGACCACGGTGCAAAACCGTGTGCGAAAGGAAACGGAGAAAATTGCGCAAGAACTTTTGGAGCTTTACGCGGAACGCGAAAGCGCGCGCGGCTTTATGTTTGAAGCGGATACACAGCGCATGCTGCAGTTTGAAAAGAATTTTGAATACGAAGAAACGCCCGGTCAGACCCGCGCTATTTTGGACGTGAAGCGCGACCTCGAAGGCAAGAAACCAATGGACCGACTTGTGTGTGGAGACGTTGGATTTGGAAAGACCGAAGTGGCGATGCGCGCGGCGTTCAAAGCCGTGGAAGGGAAGAAGCAAGTGGCGGTGCTCGCGCCGATCACGATTCTTGTGGACCAGCATTACAAGAACTTCAAAAAGCGCATGGAAGGATTTGATGTGCGTATTGAAATGCTGAGCCGATTTCGCAGCCCCGCCGAACAAAAAAAGATTCTGCGCGCCCTCGAAAAAGGGGAGATCGATATTATTATTGGGACGCACCGACTCTTGCAGGCGGACATTAAATTCAAAGACCTCGGCCTTGTGGTGATCGATGAGGAACAGCGTTTTGGAGTGAAGCAAAAAGAGGCGCTCAAGAACCTCCGCAAGGAAGTGCATATTCTCACGATGACCGCGACGCCGATTCCACGGACGCTCAATATTTCGCTGCATGGACTTCGCGATATTTCTACGATTACCACGCCGCCACCCGGACGTTTGCCGATTGTAACTGAAGTGCGACGCTTCTCGCTGGGGCTGATTAAGAGCGTGGTGGAAAAAGAAATCGAACGTGGCGGACAAATTTACTTTTTGCACAATCGCGTGCAAACCATTGATGACATGGCCGCAAAACTCAAATCCTTGCTACCTAAGGCGCGCGTAGTGGTGACACACGGGAAGTTAAGGCCCGACGATTTGGAGGCCCGCATTTTGGCGTTTAAAAACGCTGAATATGACATCCTCGTTTCGTCGACGATTATTGAAAATGGAATCGACCTCCCCAACGCGAATACTTTGATTGTAAATAGCGCCGAACGATTTGGACTCGCGCAGCTTTACCAATTACGAGGACGTGTGGGACGTGGACGCAAGCAGGCCTACGCCTACTTTTTGTACCACATGAAACGCTTGCCGCTGGACGCCAAGAAACGTCTGCGAGCGATTGTGGAGGCGAATGAGCTCGGGGCCGGATTCCAAATTGCGATGAAAGATTTAGAGATTCGCGGCGCCGGAGATATTTTGGGCGCGAACCAGAGCGGAGCCATTCAAGTGGTGGGAGTTTCGCACTTCATCCGCATGCTAAACCAAGCGGTGGATGATTTGAAGAAGGGACGTAAGGTGACCGACGAAAATACCGTGCCGGAAGTGACCATCGAGATTCCACTGCCTGCGTACGTGCCGGACGAATACATTATTTCTTCCAAAGAAAAGATTTCCGTGTACCAAAAACTCGCGAGTGCAGACACGCTCGAGTACCTCACGGAACTGCGAACGCAGCTGACGGAGGACTATGGACGCATGCCGGAAGAGGTGGCGAATTTGTTCCGAGTACTCGAAATCAAGATGCTGGGAAAGAAGGCGCGCATCATCAACGTGAAGGCGGAAAATGTCCACGGCACTGACGATAGACAGATCGTTTTGCACATGTCTAGTCACGTTAGACCGGAAAATATCCTGTCGCTACTCGACGAAAATTCTAAGTGGATCATCTCCGGAACCAAGCTCAAAATCAAAATTAAAGAGCTCGGCACCAACTGGGTGGAAGAACTCAAAAAGAGTCTCGCAGCCCTTGGAAAGAAACTCAAGAATGCGCCGGGGAGTGAGGTTGAGAAGGAGAGCTAGGCTTCGCCAAGGACCTTAATCGCACTTTGCATTTTGTAGATATCATTTGCGGACATTCCCAGCTTGCCGGCGTTTGCCTCGGCAATTTTGTAGTCTTCCTTGAGCGTCCGTATTTCAGCGTAAATTGGCAAGGTGGTGGGTAGGGTGGCGTTTTCAGCGACATCATGCGCCGTGTGCGCGATTCCGGAGGTATTTGCTGTGGCCACTTCCGCTTTATCAAAGGCTCCGTGAATGGTGTGAGCGTTGTGCACCAAGTGATCCCATTTTTTAGCGATTGTTGCGGACTTGCCTGTAAAATTTGTTGCAATTTCGGCGGCGTCGGCCCCGTAGGCAGCAAGCCGAGGGAAAGCAGTGAGCACAGGATTTACCGCCATGGCGATTCGTTCCGCTGCTCCCACTACACCAGTCACACGGGCAACACTTGCCAGCTTGGTTCCCATTTTACCCAAGGTTCCGGATTTCATTACCATAGAAAGTCCGGTTCCGATGGCTGCTCCGCCGAGCAACTGTCCTGTTATGTCACCGATGAGCATATTCTTTTCCAAGGCCGAGGTGTGCTCCCAGGTGTAAGAGGACATTTGATATAATTTTGCCCAGGTACTTGGCTTCAAGAGTCCTTTGGCGGCTGCGCCAATATGGCAGAGTGAGTCCCAAGGATGTCTGAATGCGTCGAAGGTAGCAGCAGCCCCTTTACCCAGGCCATTGGTGAGGGCGAAGGCCTGGCGCTGTACGGGGGTGAGCGTGTTCAAGTCCACCTCATGCCCCGCGTAATAGTCGATGGCGGTTTTGGCGTCGAAAAGTTGTCCGAAGTAAGTTTTGTCTTCCGTTCCATTCATCAAGACTCCCAGCATGACCTGCATTTCATCTTCACTTAAAAGATCGCCATGCGCGGCTTCTGCATGTTCGCTGTGTTCTTTAGTCTCGGCGTGATCTTCGCTATAAAGAGCGTTGCTCACCACCGTGT
This sequence comes from uncultured Candidatus Peribacteria bacterium, assembly GCA_964356405.1. Lineage (GTDB taxonomy): Bacteria > Patescibacteriota > Gracilibacteria > UBA1369 > 2-02-FULL-48-14 > 2-02-FULL-48-14. The sequence goes on from CAYHHJ010000105.1 coordinate 2,941, forward strand.
TCGTCATTTTAAGTAGATCCAGAGCCGCAACGAAGGCATTTGAAAAGGCCGTTTGAGTGACACTGTTGACGCCCGAAACCTTAGCCTTCTCGTAAGCCTTTTGAAGTCCAGCGGCGGCTGTTTTCCCCACGTCTTCCAGGCTGCAGCCCGCTATGTAGCGGAACTCGGTGCTGGCGGCGGAGTAACGGCCCGCGTTTTTTTGGAGCCGAAGTTCGCTGAGAAAGGAGTCATTTTGTACTTCGTAACCCTTGAGTTTTTCAGCGTTGGGCTGACGTCCCATAAGGTCACCCATGCCCTTCACGCTCTCAGATATATTGGACGGATCGAAATGGTATTCAGGAAGCCATTTTTGGTACTCCGTTTGGGCTTTTTGCTCCAAGGCAATTTTCTTTCCGGCCGCATCGCCCAGGTCTTTTTTAAGGGTATTTAAATTATTATAGGTTTTAACCGCAAGCAGATTTAAAGCGGTGCCCGCTTCCGCGCTTTCTGCTGCAGCCAAGGAGTCAAACCTCAGGACCATGGCTGCCAAAAGTGATTCGGGGGTGTCTTTGCCCGAATTTGTAAGATCCTTGGTGGTGCTTACAAAGCTGCCCTTCACTTCTTCATAAATACCCATTTGTTTGTAGCCTTCGATTGCCTTTTTAACGCTCGCCTCATAAAGCTTGATGTCAGCTTTTTTATCTATAAAACTGCCGTCGGGATTACGCCCCTTCCCAATATCCTCGGTAGACCGGTTGACGCGGGCTTCCGCAGAATCCATCGCCTGACCAACGCTCCGTTCTGGACTAGATCCACTCATAGTTGGGCTTGGTTAAGGATGTCTTCAGGGTTTTCTTTGGCGCGAGAAGTTGCCTCCCATTTTTTGATGAACTTGGGCATTTCCACTTTATTGAATGTTTTGAGCTCTTGGAGATGTTGTTCGTCTATTTTTTCCAATTTTCCTTCCAGTTTCTCTACTATGGCGGCACGGTTTTTTGCTTCTTCGTTAAGCACTTCTGCGAGGCGGGTGAGGCCTGCTTCATCCATGTCTTCCACAAGGTTAAGCCAATACTCTTTTTCGTAGGTATTTTGGCGAAGCGCTTCGGAGGCTTCGATGAGAGTGATTACGTCTGCTTTTGTCATGCGCGTGGGGTGCTAAGTTTCTCAAGAGTTTGAACCAGACCGGCGGGATGAACGTTGGCCAAATACAGTTTAGAAAAGGTTCT
>CAYHHJ010000106.1:0-4069 GCA_964356405.1 uncultured Candidatus Peribacteria bacterium
GGGCTGCACCTGCTGGTGACCACCCAAAGGGCGATCACCCCGCCTCCGGCCACGAAGCAGGACACGGCGGACACGGCGAAAAATTAGGCGATGCTGCGCCGTTAGTAACGGCTATTCCTCGAGCCTTTAAGGCTTGGCAAGCCGGAAATTTGGAGACACGCGACATTGAAGATTTATTGCGACCATTGGTAGATGTAGCAAATCTAAGTCCAGTACTAAGTTTTATGGTGCCAACCATGGCAGTGGGTTTAAAAGGTCTACTCAGCTGGGGCCTTGGTGCCCATGAACACGTTCACGAAATCGATCCTGTTTTCGAAACGCTCGGAAAGCAAATCCTCAGCTTTGAACAAGACAAAGACAATACCTACCATCACTCCTATGAAGGATTGGTGACCGGAATGAAAAAAGAAAAGGACATCGACCCAATGAATCTTCATTTCCGTCACTTCAACCACAAGACCGTGTTCGATAACGCGGTAAAGGGTGACCGACCTACGCTTCAAAAACGCATCGCATCTCTCTTGGGAGTGGAAGGCGACTTGAACGAAACCGAAGTGCGAAGTTTGATCACAACCTTCATGCACCGTTTGGGTGGACATGGGCATGCACACGTCCATCATGGTCATACGGTTTTCACAATCACACCTCACCACCCTTTACGGCCTTCTTTACAAGCCAAGCATGAGGCGCTCCTTAAACTTTATGAAAATGCCTTCAACTGGTTGGACGAGGCGACCCTCACCAAAATCTTTGACGATAAACCTGCAGAAAAAGACTTCCCTGTTGATTTCGAAACCTTTGGAGATACTTTGCTAGAAAAAGTCACTCCCGACAATCGTGACCGTTACTTGCGTCCGATCAACGAAAAAACCTTCAAAAACACCTTCAAGGTTAAGTTCGCTTACTTGACGGCAGAGACCACTCTCAAGACCGCCATGAAAAAACCGGCGGAAAAAGAAAAAGTGCTCGCCCAACTCAGAAAGTTTTTAGGAGTTGAGGAAGTGCCTTCTATGGATATAGCTGCTTTAATAGACCGAATCAAAACCCTGCGTGAACGCGTGAGCGGAGACCCAGCAACCATCCCTGCTGCTCCGTTGGACGTGAAATACAACGCCTTCATTGAATCGCTTGCACTGGTTGAAACTGCTTTCACAAATGCAGACATCCTTGCCGAATTATTCGATGACGAAAAAACTCCTGAAAAACCCATCGACTATGCCAAGATCGGGGAAGAGGTGCTGAAGCGCACTAAGACGGATGCTGAGCTCAAGGCTTTTGAAAAACAATTCAATTCCGACGAAATGCTGGTTCCTTACGGACCCCTGCTCACGGATGCAAACATGCTCGCGGAAGCCACCGCAAATCCAGACAATCTCAAGGCTCTGCTCGGCAAATTCTTTGCCATTAGCGGAACCCTGACCAACGACAAAATCAATGATCAGGCGGCATATTTGCTAGGCAGCTTAAGGGGACTACCCATTGCCGAAACACCTAAGACTCACCTGTTTGCCGACGTTATTGAAGGAGTGCGAAGAGCCGTTATTGACAACAACATTTTGACTCCTCGCTTGAACTATAATGCGATTGGAGTAGATGTGCTAACCCGTGTACGTACGCCGGCCGATGCCACGACTTTAGATGGAGTCACGTCGATGTTGGACGTACAAATTGCTGTTGGCAGTTTGTTCGATAGGGACACCTTGACGGAAGAAATTGAAGTCGATTTACCTGGAACTCAAGCAAAAATCAGAAATCTATTTGGTATCACCGGAGCCGTTACCCGAGCGACTATTATTCGACAAGCGGATCTAATTGAGACAGCACTTGGTCTAGCACATTTTTCTTGCACCAATGTGCATCGTCTGCTGAGAGGTATCCAAGAGGCTCGCGATTTGCTTCTAGGTGATGCCACTCTTGCCCGGCCAGTGGATGCAAAAGTTTTGGCTAAGTTGTATGGGAAAGACGTCGTGGCGGAGGCCCCATTTAAATGGACAGACGAAAAATATAAGAATTTTGGTGTCACCGTGTTTGATGAAGCGGACGACAAAAATCGAGATGCGGTATTAAACGGCTTTGACGAAGATAAGTTGAAGAGAGCCTTCAACCTCCTTTTCCCTGATATTAAGTCTGCACTGCTTAAAACCACCGATGGTAAAAAGAAAATCAGGAATCAAGTAACGGCTTTGCTTAAATTGGAGCAACCCTTTGACCATGCTGACGTAAATCGAGAAGTCACTGCCATGAAAACACACCTGGGACAAGGTGTCGTCGCAAGTTCACCTGAGGAAGCTAAGTTAAAAAAAGTAAATACTCTTTTAGACGAAGTGAACAGATTGCTAGACGAGAAGATGATTCAAACACTCTATGCTGAGGTAAGCCCGGTAGGAGCAGAGAACTTTGTAAACACTTTCCGTGATTTGGAAGAACCTTCAGAAATCGCGGCGTATATTCGTGGATACAGGTCTTCAAACTTCAGAGGGCAATTCGCTTACTTGGTGAGTAAAGCCGATATGGAAGAAGTGATTAAGACGGGAACAACTGAGGAGAAAAATATGGCAAAAGCACAAGTTCGTGCCTTTGTGGGACAAAATATTGGGAACGTAAGAAGCACAAGTGCAGAAGTAGTTTTGAAAGAATTCGAGCATGCCTTGGGTCAAGTAGCTGCAAACAAAGTGGACTTAGACCCCAATTACAGTGCCTTAGAAACGGACCTTGCTTTGGTGAAAGAGGTGCTCATGAACGATAACCGCATGGACCGTTTGTTCTATGGTGAAAAGAACGATGCAGGAGATCCTAAACTAAATATTTTAGGTAAACAGCTCTATGCACTTTCCGATAAAGAATTGGAAAGCTATTTAGAAAAAATATCTGATTTAGCCCCTGATATGATCACTCGTTATGCAGTAATAAAAGATCCTACATTACGCGCACCCGGAAGAACCATCTCTTCTAGAGAAGCAGCTGGTATTAAAAAAGCCTTAGCAGAACTGCTGGGCGTGCAAATAAAAATGGTGCTCAACAATGCGGGTGTCAAAAGCCTGGTTGCAGGTATGGCAGCGAAGTTACAATCTCCAGCCATGACCATGCAATTACAAAGAAATCCTAAGGCGACCAATGGAGCTCAGCTTGTTATGGATAACTTAAGTGCCGCATACAACTTGAGCGATGCTATTCTAAGTCAGGTATATTAGCCCAGATACGCATCAAGTTATTCTTATAATATGCCCAAAAAAAATAATGAAGGGGAAGGACAAAATGAATTTTTAAATAGATCTAGAGAAAGTGAAGAGACTGTTAATGAAGAAGAGATAACAGGGATTGCAAAAGCAAAAGCTGCTCAAATAAATTCGGTTCTTGTTAACAAATTTATCCCACCCAATCTAAAGGATTTATTAGAACAATTTGATGAGGTCAATTTTACCGAACAGTTACATGAAGGCAGCTTAAGAAAAGAAGCAAGAGATAGGCTAAGACAAGGGGTATTTCTTTTAAAGGCTGCAACTCAAGAAGATGACTTCGTGGACGCAGTGGCAGTTCTTAAGAAGGGTACTAAAAGTGATTCAACGTTTGTTCCATTGCTATTCTGTCTGGGAATTGGTTTAGAAAGACTGGAGAATTATGAAGAAGCGTGTAAATACTATTCTTGGGTCTCTAGACTTTCTAATGATAGTGAAAAAAGACTTGCCGCATTATCCTTGGCGCGTATTGCCTTCATACAACAAAAGTTACACAATTTTCCTGAGGCTCTCCAAAATTTACAGACAGCAGTGGCCAAAGATCCAGAAAATTTGGAAATCAGCTTTGCGTTGGCAAAGATTCTATACCTAATTGGCCTTCAAACCGAGGCCACAAGTAGATTGTTGGAATTAATCCAAAAGGATAAATCTTTTGCAAAAAGAATAGTATTTGACAGTACTTTCCCTGATACATTGGTACGGCAATTAGTAGATTTACTACAGAAATAGTCTTTAGTTAATTTAGCCTCTTTCCACCTTCCAAAAAATAGGGGCCTGCTATACACTGGCAAAGCTCTTTTAGCTGCCTAGGCGGATCCCTATGTTCAAGCGAA
>CAYHHJ010000107.1:0-4036 GCA_964356405.1 uncultured Candidatus Peribacteria bacterium
TACACTCACGCTCACCGGTGGAGTGGCCACCTTTGCAATGAAAGGTGCGGAGCCGGGCTCATTCACCTTGCGAGCCACTGCCGAAAACCGCGAGGACGTGAGCGACAGCAATAGTTTAGGTGGAACCGTGGAGAGCAAGTTCGTGAATATTATTACGCTTACTAGGGAATTTGATGGAACGGTAGAGGGCGAAAGTGTGGATGGAACGAAGATTGAAGTGAAGGACGATGCAGGGGAGACACGGGCGATTTTGGATCCTGAAACGGGGACTATTGAACTAAGGGACGCCGAGGCCGAGCTGCGCGAGGCCGAGGCGGACATTCCCACGCGTATTGCGATTGTGGGCAGCGATGGAACTTTGTACGGAAGTTTCTTTATTATTCCTGAAGAAAAAACCGTGGCCGTGGGAGACGGTAGCGCTGGCGTATTTGTGGATGAAGTGGGAGCTACCGCGAATGCCGCGAGTGAAGAAAACGGAGTGGCACTGGAAGACAACTCTGTGCAAATAGGGCTCGTAACTGCACTCGGGCAGATTGCCGTGGCGGACGGCTACAGCTTGGACTTCGACAATCCGGGTGAAATCAATTTATACGACCCCATTCACATTTTGGATGGCAACGGTGAAGATCTCTTTACGGTAACTATTAAGCACTCGTTCACCGAAGGCAGCATTGTGGCGCCGGAAGATGAATTTGAGGAACTGAGCCAAGTTCCTGCTGAGCCCCGTTCGTTCTTCTCCTTCCTTCCCTTCTTCGGCATCGCCGAGGCGGAGAGTTTGATCTCCGATACTGATGGAGACTTATTGGATGACTTGGAAGAGTGGGTGATTGGAACCGCACAAGACGACAACGACACTGATTCCGACACCTTCTTGGATGGACTGGAAATTTATTCCGGGTACGACCCGCTGGTGAAAAACGCAAAACTTTTCACCGATATTGGTATTGAGAACATCGCGTACCCTGACTTGGCCAAACTCTATGTGCGCGGTGTGATAAAGGGTTACAGCGATGGCAGTTTCAAGCCCAACAATCCCATCACTCGTGAAGAATTTGTGAAGATTGATTTGGGCGCGATTTGTAAAGATTGTGACAGCTACTCGGCGGCCTATGAGGCGAGCTTGATGGCTTCATACAATGCTGACCCCTTCCCCGACACGAATATAAACGGTGAACTTTTGGCCTGTGTGGCCGAAGCAAAAACTTCGGATATTATTTCCGGGTACGCTAGCGGCAGCAACGCCGGGTACTTTGTCCCCACGCAGTACATCAGCCGCGCGGAAGCCACCAAGGTTTTGGTGGAAACAGCGGGTTACGAAGTGGCTGACGTAACGAGCGGCGCTTGGTACAGCGAATATGTGATCACGGCGCAAGAACACAGTTTATTCCCCGACGGTGTTACTCCCAGCACCGTGTGGCTGGAGGCCAACATCACCCGCGCCGAATTTGTAATGATGGCGGTGAACTTGGTGGAAGAAAACGATTGCCGTGAAGTGGACAGCGACGGCGACGGCCTGAGCGACACCGAAGAGCAAGTGATTTACGGAACCGATTCCACACTGGCTGACACCGATGGCGGCGGTGTGAACGATTTGGATGAAATTCTGCGAGACAGTGATCCACTGGATGCAAGTGATGACTTCCCAGTTGAAGACACGAGTTCGACAGACGGCGATACTGATGGTGAAACCGTGGACAACGGCGTGACTGAAGATTTCTCCAGTTTGGGCGGCTACGACCATGAAGCGGGCGTGTATGCAGTTTCAAAAACAGCGGCCTACGAAAGCATTGCCGTGAGCAGCGGCGAGACTTTGGACAGCACGGATGTGTTCACCAACGATGTTCCTGCGGATGGAAGTTCTGAAATTTATGTGCGTGCGGAAATTCGCGATCAAGACGACGTTTTATACGCCGATGACAACACCAGCGTGATTGAATTCGTGCTTTCCACCACCGAGCATGGTCAAATCGATAGCGAGCGAGTGCAAGTGACGAGTGGTATTGCTGAAGCGAGCTTTATGACTACCGAAGTGGCCGGAGATGTTGACGTGGAGGGACGTATTACGGATGGCTCCATCCCCTCCCTAACTGCGCAGATCCACGTGTACCCGGGTGAGCCCGTGAGTTTGGATTTGCTTGGCGAATCGAGTGTGCTGCCCGCCGGCGCCGAAGCGGCTACCGACATGACGGCTTACCTTTATGATCAATTTGGGAACTTGGCGTCCAACGGTTTTTACTCCGTGACCTTTAGCACCGAAGGAGGCGTGACCTTGCTCGATATAAATGATGAAGATTCCACCCTCGACGACATACAAGTAACCACCAACGACGGGTATATCAGCTTCCGTGTACTCGCGAGCCCTGACACTGAAACGGGAACGGTGCAAGCCACCCTTCCAGAAATCCCTGACAGCGGAGATAGTTTTGACATTGAACACAAAGAAAGTCTGGCGCTTAAAATTGGCACCACTAAGCCTTATATGCTCACGGGCACCAGCAGTGGACAAACCCTAACCGTGACCGTGGTGGATGAGCTCGGAATTCCGCTGAGCGGATTCAATGGAGATGTGAGCATGAGCCTCAGCGACCCTGGCTATGGAAGCTTTGAAAGTGAAACCTTGACCTTGGTGAATGGCGTTGCCTCCACCACCCTTTTGCCAGGCACGCTGGCTGGAACAGGCTCTATTATCGCCGAGAGCGCTGGGATTGAAGGGGGCAGTGCGAGCGTGGTGCTCAAGCCATCGGACATTTATGAACTGCGCATCCGCAAAGAAGATGGAACCACTGTAATGAAAGCCGGCGATACTGAAAAATTCTATGTAGAGGGGTTTGACGTTTATGGCAACTTAACCGACACCAATAGCACCAGCACGGGAACCCTGCGTCTCACCGATGCAACCGCCGAATATGGAACACTTTCTGACGAGACTTTTACCTTGAATCAAGGAGTAGCGACCGTGGAAGTGAGCACCGGTGAAGTGAGCGGACGAATCAGCATTGTGGCGGCCTCCACCGGACTTTTGGCGGGAACGTGGGGCGGCGATGTGAACTACAGCCTAAGCGGTGAGGACTTTGCGAACATGGATCTTCAAATGCTCTATGGCTCTGTTTTGGGTGCGCCGTTTGGTGATGTGACGCAAGAAAATTACGTAGCGGGTTGGATGACTTTTAATGGAAAAACACAGGCCATCACCAGTTTAATTTCTGAGCCAATTCCTAAGAAGCGCGTGGCCACGGTGGACGCGAATGGAATGGTGACTTTGCCGGAAGAGGGTCTGGTTAGTGAAGTGGTGAATGGGGCCGGCAGCGAATTGCCCACGCGCATACAATGGCGTGAGTTCCCAGACGATGTTTTGATCGGTGAACTTTTTTATGTACCAAGTGACGACATCGAAACATCGGCCGCACTCATCACGGCAAAGGATGCGTTCACGCTGGAGCAAAGTGAAGACAGCTCTTGGATTTTGCGTGAAGACAGTGCGGCCGTGGTAAAAGTACGCAGCGATGGCCAGGTGGTGCTGGTGGACCCTGCCTATACTTTGGTAGTCAATGCGGCCTCCACCGGACTCAGCTTTGGTGTGCTTAAAAACACTGAGCAAATCATGCGTCTCGATTTCAATGGAGATTGGAATGCGGATGTGAGCGCTGTGGAAACTGATTTTGATTTGGAAGACTGGGCTACGCTCGACGGTGGAATTTACATCAAACCCACCGGTGCCAGTGTGAATCGTTTAGTGACTATACCCACGGGGAACAGTTCCCAGAATCCTATGGGTATGGCCATTATTGATCCCGCAGAAGATTTAGCAAAAGAAATGCAGCCTTCCCTGGGTTACCAGAGTTTGGAAGGCGCTGAAGCCAATGGAAACATTGGGTGGGAAGGTGAAAATAAACATTTGCTGCTCTTTGCTGCCGGTAACACGGTGGGCGAATCCAATTTGTATTACCCTTCCGAAGTGGGCGTGGTGCTGGGAGACCCCACCATTAAACTCCCCACTTTAAGCGACACCGGAGCCCTTGGTTTCACCAGCGACATT
>CAYHHJ010000108.1:0-4035 GCA_964356405.1 uncultured Candidatus Peribacteria bacterium
GTGGCTTCACCGCAGGCAACAAATCCTTCACTGCCTCAATGATTCCCTTGTTGAAATCCAAATAGGCATGCGCCAACGCTTTCAAAGTTTTGCCATGCTCAGCCTCCGCTTCCTTCAACAAAAAAGCAGGAATCTTAGCCGCCTGCGGATCTAGCCCCACGCAAATCGCGCTATTTTTGGCTTTCATGGCGGCGGTCAGACGGTCTGCAAAATGCATAGGAGAGAATTAATCTAAACCCTTATAGCACGACGTTTTTTATTTTTCCAGGTGTATCTCCGTAGTAAGGTCCTCCGAAACCGGTACAAGTGCTTCAACCGTCTCCCCTCCAAAAGTAAAGGGAATGTTAGGTATAAAGCCTTCAAACGAGCCGTCTTTAGCAAGTTCGGCTTGAGCCATAGCAATGGCAGCTCTGTGATCAGGTGCGAAAGGGGGTGTAACTGCTTGGAAGACGGGCGCTCCTCTAACGTCAACAATCATTATTACGCTGGCGTAATTGGTTTCAAGATCGTTAATCCAATCTCCAGCCTTTTGTCTCTCCTCATCGGTGCTAGCCAAACTTTGAGCAATGAGCAAACGCTCATAAGATTTTCGCATATCACCCAGTCCACGAGCCGCCTCTGCTCCATACATGTGTGTCTTATAGGACAAGGGGATGCCTAACTCAAGCGCGGAAAGATAATAAGCTTCAACACCATCCCACTTATTATTCTTGGCTTTCGTTAACATTTCCTCATAAAGTCGTATCGCTTCTGCCGCTTTTGTCTTATCTTCTGGACCAGTTACTGGCAATTCATAAGAATAGGGTTTTGTTGAAGTGACCAAGTGATATTTGGCTACGTTAGGCGTAGAAGGACTACCACTCCCTCCAATTTGAATATTGTAGCTAGCCCCTAGAAAAGCAGTCACATTTGCCGGAAACGCTCCTCCACCATACAAATCCATCCGAGCAGAAGCTCCAGCATTGATAGCCCAAGGTCCAAGCTCCAAAACATCTGCATGAGCCAAAATACCCAGCGTAGGCGCTCCATTTAAAGCGGTATCTGGGGCACGAGGCTCTCCACTCACACCCCCCTGAAAGGCGATATCAAAACGGTCATCACAATAACCCACCGTAGCGACCCCCCCCTCAAATCCAGATCCAGTTCCAGAGACAATAGCGTCGCCATTCAGCCCAACGCAAAAGCGTGATTCTGGGAATCTTAACTGAGCACCCAATGCACCATAACCCGCAGCGCCTAAGCTATATTCACTTCCAAGTTCTTCCTCATTCGCACCCACTCCCGCAAACACTTTCACCTGCCAGGGCTTGGATTCCGTCACACTAGTCGCAACTACAGCAGCTTGCTCCACACTTACATCAGTAGATACAGGATTCGACTCTAAACACTCTTTAGGATTGGCCTTAAAATCACTGGTTACTACAAAATAACGTTGTCCATCTTGAATGAAACTATCGGTGTAAGTAATGGCAGTCGTACATTCATCCTCTTTTTTACCACTGTCCAAACGAACCACGAGTCTCCCTGTACCAGTGTCGTACTTCACCGTTTCATATTTGGCATAAACGTCCACACCCAATCTACTACGATGCAAAAGATTAGCAGGCTTATCCAGTTTTGCATCCACTTGAGCTTCATCCAAACCGAGGCTTAGTGGTTTTAAGAAGACCGCATCGTCCATAATTTGTGAATCTAACTCAGTAAAAGAACCCACAGTCGGTACATCTGAACTCGTGATTTTTTCTATAGGTGTAATGGTAGCTGGAAGCTCCGTTCCTGCCACCGGAGGACAAACCAAGTTGGCCTTAACGTCCTCACTATCTACCACTAGGTAGCGCTGATTATTCCTGGTGAATTCATCTATGTAAGTAGGGCTAGCAACACAAGCATTTGGATCGTCATCTCCTTCCGGACGCATAATTACCCCCAACTCCTTGTTCAAATCAGCAAACTTATAAGTTCCTTCCCAAGCATAACAACGGGTAGTAGCGTCTCGGTAAACATCAAATCCATGCGATAGTGCAGCTTGTTCCCACTTTGGGTTACACTGCTCTGCAATCATCGGATTATTCACCACAAAGATCACCTCACTCAAGGTTTGCGCAGATAAAAGATCTAGCTGTTTATGTGTTGCCGCACTAGCCACACTGGGGGCAAGAGCTAGTAGGGTTCCAAGTGCCGGCGCGAGAATCTTGCTCATAAGGTCTTAAAAGGAAAATACTATGACATTTATGAAGAATTGAGTCAATAGTAGCCGCAGCCTATTAAAGACCGTGCTTTCCAGCCCATGCAGCAGGGTCGGTACGAAAATCGAGCAAAAGTGCTTCTTTAGCCCCATCAATGAGACCTTGCGCCTTTGCCGCCGACAAAATCACGGTGAAATTGGTGAGCGTAAATACGGTTATATTCGCCGCCGCAAACTGGTCTACTGCCTTTTGAAGCTCATACGTATTGATAGCCACAATGCTGTCCACCGTGGCCTGACCCTCGGTTCGAAGTGCCTCCACAGCAGAGATGCTACTACCTCCGGTAGAAATGTGGTCTTCCACGAGCACCACTTTTGCGCCAGGTTTCAAATCCCCTTCAATGCGTTTTTTGGTTCCATGTTCTTTAGCGGCGCTGCGAATATAAACCATGGGTTTCCCCAGTGCTTCCGCGAGCCAAGCCGCCCAAGGAATTCCAGCAGTGGCCGTTCCCGCAATCACATCGGCACTGCTCACACTGGGATACATTTTTTGAAACGCTTCCACAATAATTCGGCGTGCATTCACATCAGAAATCAGTGCACGCAGGTCACAATACACCGGTGATTTAATACCGCTGGTCCAGGTATAAAGCGGGTCGAGGGAAATTTTAAACGCGCCCGTAGAGAGCAGATCTTCAGCAATTTGCAGTGGATAGTTTTCCATACTTCAAAAGTTATAATATTGTTTTTTACCAAGTTTATCGCGGTGGTATTTTCCAAAATCTTTGAGCTGTTTTACTTTCTCAAGCGGCATCACCGGCCCATCGATACAGCTCGGCACTCCGAGTCCATCCACGCAACAATTCCCACACACTCCAAAGCCGCACTTCATGTAACGCTCGACAGAAATTTGCGCCGCGCAGCCTTTTTCTTCCGCCATCTGCATCCCTTTCATCATCATGATTTCGGGTCCCACCGTGTACACGCAATCAATTTTTTCTTCGTCGAGAATTTTCTTGAGAACGTCTGTGTTGAATCCGGCGTACCCGGCACTTCCATCGTTAGTGGCAGTGTGAAGTCGTACGCCCTTCAACTTGCTAATTCGATCCGTAAATAACAGTAAATCCGCGCGCCGCGCCCCCACAATGAATTCCACCGTACAGCCCTTAGCCACCGCTTCGTATGCAAAAAAGTACAGTGGCGCGGCGCCATATCCTCCCGCCAAAAACGCGAGATGCTGTCCCGGCTCACAGCTAAACGTGCTCCCAAACGGCCCACGAATTCCCACTTTGTCTCCCACTTTCAACTCGTGCATCGCGTTGGAAAACGGCCCCACCGCCGCAATCGACAAATGAAGTTCCACGCCGTTATCCATCGCCACGGAAAAAGGTTTTTCATCGAGCCGTGGAATCCACACGTTCACAAATTGTCCCGGCTTCGCCCCCACACTTCCATCGAGCACAAAGGTTTTAACCTGTTCTGTTTCCAGAATGATTTCTTTAATCGTCAGCGCCCGCGGCAGTGTATTAATGATTTGCATGAACTTTTCCAATTAAGTCTGAAAGTTTTTTAACGCCGTTGGCATCGCACCACTCGTTCATTTCGTTCACAATTTTCCCAAACACATCCTGGCCGCGCAGCCACACCGCGCTGCCCACCCCAACCAAAGTTGCACCCGCCATCATTATCTCAATCGCGTCGCGTCCGGTAGAAATCCCACCCGTTCCAATGATCGGCGTTTTGGTCGCGCGGTAAATGTCATAAACGTATTTGATAGCCAGTGGTTTAATGGCCGGACCCGTGAGTCCACCCACCCGATTCGCCAAAATTGGCTGCGCAAAATCAATATC
>CAYHHJ010000109.1:0-4017 GCA_964356405.1 uncultured Candidatus Peribacteria bacterium
GGATCACAAATAATCAACTGTTCAAAAAAAGCGGTGTCTTGCAGCTCCGAAATACTGAAACGTCCTTCCAAAATATCGTTGATGTGCTCCTTCATTTCCTGATGCTCGATCAGATTCCCACTGGATTTCACAAAGCTCGTACCCTTGGTATCCACAATGGGGATGATTCCTTCCCCACCAAAACCCAAATTCGGCTTGAGCACAAAGCTGCGTGGCAGGCTGGAAAACTTGAACTTTTCAAGCTCCTCGGCGCTGCGAATCACAGCGTACAAACGTGGCACAGGAATTCCACGCGCAGACAAAAAATGCTTCGTTTTAAGCTTGTCATCCGCCAAACGGATGGCTTTTTTCGTATTGAACGGACGGATGTAGAGCAGGTTCCGCGCGTTCATTCCCAAAATGCCGGGGTTTTTGAAAAACATTATTCTTCAACGTGACGGATAATCTCGCGGAAACGAATGTACTCGGTGATGCGAAGGCCAGACCAACGTGCCAAAACAAAGTTGAAAATCAGGAACAAAAACACCACTTCGGGATGACCCAAAACCAGCACTTCCAAGAAGCTCCACTGCGCCACAAAGTAGCAAAGCATGGCCACAATCAAGACTTCCATCCCAATGTGCAGAGCTCCTTTGATTCCCTTCTCTCCCTGAATGGTCACGAATTTTTCTACCAAAGTCGCCAAAATCAAAATAGGAAAGATGGCGAGCTCATCGATGCGTTGATCAAAGAGTGTTCCCAAAAAGAGAACCAGCAAAATTGCAAAACTGGAAAAGGTCAGAATAATGGCCATACGCGGAATATACAGCAAACGATAGTGATGCAAGGCATGACGAACCAAGGTCGCCACCACAAACAAAATCATAAAAATCAGCAGACCGTACCAAAAGTTCAGGGCAATGAAGGAAAGGGAAAGAATTGAAGGCGTATAGATTCCCAAAGTGTTCAACCCCACCACTTGTTTCATAAACGCCACCACCGTAGCAATAATGGGCAGCATCAAAACCAAAAGCAGGGTGCTCGTAGGCACTCCGTTGCTGATCATTCCGTTCACCAAGACCGAAAGAAAATTCCAAGGCCGCAGTTCCAGCCGATTGTCCACACTCACGTATTCAATGCCGCGTTCCTCCAAAGTTTGGATAAAAGTTTCCGTGTCTGGCGCCTCCAAAAGCACCCAGAGCGCCTCCGAACGGGTTAGAATAATCTGTTTAGGGTGAATGCTTGAATAAACTCCCTTCGCAATATTTTTAAGGGTTCCCAAGCTGTGCTCAGAGGCAAAATAAATATTTTTGCCCTCAAAAAAGGTTTTGTCGGTCAAACTTTCTTGCAATTGGGAAAGCACGGTGAGCCCGCTGCTCCCGTAAGTATAAATCACAATATCCTCAGCCGGTTCCAAATCAGAAATATGCTCCAAAAGCTGGCGGCGCAATTCTTCTTCTTCCAAAAAACCGGAGCGCGACGTATAGGTCTGCAAAACTTCAATATATACGCCCTGTTCCCGCGCCGCCGCCACCAAACTGTTTATCTTCTCCTCTTCATCTTCCACATTCGTCACGAGTACAAAGGATTTCTTAAACACATACACGGTTTGCTCCACACTCGCCTTGTGCCCGGCCAAATCCTGAACCGTCAAAGTCACCGTATATTCTCCAGGCTCCGCATAACTGTGCACCACCTCCACTCCTTCCTGCCGATTTCCATCTCCAAACAACCATTCATAGCTCATCGAACTTTCAAACGTGCTCGTGGTCCCTGCCGCACTAAAAATAATGCTGCGTTCCACTCCCACACTCGTTTGCGATTCAATTTCCGGCGTAATTCCCGCCTCAATCGGCTGTGAAATGATGTTCGCCTGAACCGGCAAGACCAGAAAAGCAGCAGAAAAGAGAGCGAGGGCCAAACGTTGGAACATAGTGGTGAGGGTAGTTGGATTTAGTCTAGCAAAGCGCGGTCTTGTTCTCCACCCCAAAATCTGCTATACTTATAAGATAAATAAAAACAGAAACACGTATGGCACCTTTCTTGCTTAATGCATTGCAGAAATCACGTTTCCTCCTGGTAGGAGCGCTGGTTTTAGCTTTCTTGTCGACGCCTTTCATCACTCAGGCCGGTTCCAAACAAACCAGCACGGTACAGGTTACGGCTGCCTCCGACACAATGGCAGGCATCTCCGATGAGCTCACTTTTCTAGGAAAAGCTTACAAAACCCTCGAAGTGGCTATTCAAAAACCCGATGGAACCGTGCTCGTGCTCGAAACCGTGACCGATGGAAAAGGAGCTGCCACTTTACTCGTTTCCGATTACCACCTCCGCGTATCTGGTCTTTACGAAGTAGCCGCGCGTGAAGCAGGAAGCGAGCAAGCTTACGGAACTTCCAGCAGCTTTGAAGTATTCCCCGGCGCCGTTTCTGAAACAAAATCCCAAGTGGATTTCAATAAACAATCGGCTGCCTTAGGTGAAACCATTGAAATGACGGTTTCCCTACTCGATAGTTACGGCAACGAAATCGACGGCCATGTGCTCAAAGTAGCACCCAGCAGCTCTCTCGTTTCTGTTTACAGCCCGGACTTCGCTACCGATGAAGACGGCCACATGCAATTCTACATCACCAGCCAAACCAAGGGTCTCTACACATTCACTGTATTTGACTCCAGCGTGAACAAAACCATCAACGTACAAAGCCAATTGGCCTTTTCCGGTACCGGCGCCTATGCCGACGCAGGCGGACATAGCCAAACCGTCCAACTTGCCGCCGAAAGCGGAGAGATGGATTCCTTTATAGTAGAAGGACTCGAGACTTCCACCGTGGTGGGAGATTCACAAAGCATCACCATTAAAGCAGTAGATGCCGATGGATTCACCGTTCCTGACTACACCGGAACCATTCGTTTCTCCTCAAGTGACAGCAGCGCAACTTTGCCTGCCGATTACACCTTCCTTGCAGATGACCAAGGCGAACACGCCTTCAGCCTTACCGTTAAGTTCGTAACGCCCGGCGAACAAAGCCTCAGCGTTACCGATACCGATAAAACCAGCCTAAAAGGAGAATCCACCACTGAAGTAGTGACCACCGAAGAAAGCGGCGTGGACTACACCAGCGATTTTGAAAGCACCGATTTTGAACGCGACGGCGACTTCACGCTCATCAGCCCAGCCGAAGGAAGCTATTCCTCAAATAAAATTGAAGTACAAGGTGAAGCAGAATACGGATACACCGCCGTGATTTACCTCGACGAAGACGAAATGGGCCGCATGGATGTGGACTTCGATAACAGTTTCACGTTCTCATTGGAAGAGGTGGACGATGGTACTTACGATTTGTACGTGGACATCGTTGAACTCGGTGACGGTGAACTCGGCAAAGAAGAAATCCTTTCCGTTCATGAAACGTCTGACAGTGAAAAAATCACTATCGACACCACCGCTCCTGAATTGGTTTCCATCAGTGCAGAACCCGAAGCTGAACTCGTTGCCGGCGACAGCGTGACCATCACCGTACTCAGCGAAGCTGAGCTTGAAGAAGCCTCTATTGTCTTCCAAGACGAGATTTTCCTTCTT
Organism: uncultured Candidatus Peribacteria bacterium; assembly: GCA_964356405.1. Lineage (GTDB taxonomy): Bacteria > Patescibacteriota > Gracilibacteria > UBA1369 > 2-02-FULL-48-14 > 2-02-FULL-48-14. The sequence goes on from CAYHHJ010000109.1 coordinate 3,559, forward strand.
ACCGAAACCAGCACTTCCGGAAAATATCAAACCGACATCATCATGCCAGAAACTGCCGGTGACTACACCGTGGACGTCTCCCTCATGGATACCATGGGCAATGACGTGACTTACACCGATCAACTCACACTTTCCATTGCCGCAGCTGAAGTGGTGGTTGAGGAACCGGTTGTGGTGCCCGAACCAGAACCTGCTGTTGGAGTCGTGAGTGGACTCAGCCTCAGCAGCGCACCCGAAACCGTTCTGCTCAGCTGGGAAGCCGCAGAAAGTACCGGTTCACTTGCTTTCTATAAAGTTTACTACGGACCTTCTGCCGATTCGCTCTTCGCGGTTTCCGAAACCTACGATTCCTCCACCAACTGGTCCATTGTGGATCTGACCGGTGAAGAACGTTACTACTTTGCGGTTTCCGCCGTAGACGTAGAAGGCACCGAAGGCGAACTCAGCGACGCCGTTATG
>CAYHHJ010000110.1:0-3945 GCA_964356405.1 uncultured Candidatus Peribacteria bacterium
CGCCCCCGAGCCAAGGATCCATGGCTTCGAGGATTTCACGTTTTGCGTAGAGCACGCCACAGCCAGTTGGTCCGTAGATTTTGTGCCCGGAAAAAGCCAAGAAATCCACATCGAGTTTTTGCACGTCAATAGGCATGTGCGCCGCGAGTTGCGCTGCATCTACGCACACTTTAGCTCCCACTTCGCGTGCCAGCCGCACCACCACGGGCAGGTCGATCAGCGTCCCCAAAGTATTGGAAAGTCCCGTGATGCTCACGATCTTCGTTTTTTTGGTCACCAATTTTTCCAACGCCTTATAGTCCAAATTTCCCGTGTTCAAAATGGGGCAAAATTTAATCACCGCTCCCGTATCCTTCGCAATCATCTGCCACGGCACGAGGTTGGAATGATGTTCCAAAATACTGAGCACAATCTCATCGCCTTTTTTCAAAAACTTTTTCCCCCAGCAATGGGCCACTATATTCAACGCCTCCGTGGTTCCACGTGTAAAAATAATTTCACCTTCCTTGCCGGCATTCAAAAACTTCCGCGCAACCGCTCGCACATTTTCGTAATGCGTGGTTGCTTCCTCCGCCATGGGGTAGAGCCCGCGGTGCACGTTGGCGTTGTATTTCAAATAGTAGCGCTGTTCAGCCATCAGCGACTCGTCCAAGCGTTGCGCCGTAGAAGCGCTATCCAAGTAAACCAGCTCAGGATGATTTTGGAAGATGGGGAAACGGTCTTTTACTTGGAGAGGCATTTAAGTATATCTTTAAAGATTCGCTCAGAAAAAGCAAGGTTCGGACACTTTTGTAGCGCATCCCAAAAGAATCCTTCCACCAAAAGTTCCAGTCCTTCTTCGGGGCTCAGCCCACGACTTTGCAGATAGAATAGCTTCTCTTCGTCCACTTTTTCTAGCGTAGCGGAATGAGAAGCCTGCACTTCATTGTGTTGAATTTCTAGCCCCGGCACCGCTTCAATTTTGCAACCTTTGCTGAGCAACAAGTTGTGTTCTTCCAGCATCGCGTCACTGCCACTGCAACCTGGCAGCATACGAATATTCCCATAAAAATGTCCGTAAGCGCTGTCTTTCACGGCACCACGCGAAATCATTTTGGAAACCGTATTTTTTCCTTGGTGAATATGGTCTACGCGCAAGGTTTGCTTGTCGCTTTCTCGGCCAAAGAAAATCGTCTGGCTTAGCACGCGGCTCTCATTTCCTTGCAGCGTCACGATGGTATTTTCTTCGCTGTCACCCAGCACATGGTGGAAGTATTCCAAAGACGCGCCTTCTTCCAGCGTGAAATTCTTTTCTGATTTTCCTCCATGGTAAGTCATCCAACGTACGTGGGCTCCCGGTTTCAGTTGAACGTCAATTTTTTGATCCATCTGTGCACGTGCACACTCAACCCACACTTCGGCTCTCGCTTCCACAATGAGTTCAATACTGCCTTCATCTGGCAGCGTATAGACATCCTGATTTTTGAGAGTTTTTTTCATCTAGTCTATTAAAAGTCCCATTAAGTAACTGTCGTGAAATTTACCATTTATCAAAGCGTCTCGTTTGAGAACACCCTCCTTTTTAAAGCCAAACTTTTTGTAGAGCTTAATCGCACGTTTATTGTTCACCATTACATTTAGATTCAGCTTTCGAGTCACCCCGTTGGCCTTCGCCCAATCCAACATGGTTTGAATAAAAAGAACTCCAATTCCTTTACCCCAATGCGCTTTTTTAAGTGAGATCCCAAAGGTGCCAATGTGCTTCATTTTCTTTTTTGAATTGGCATCTACATTCAAAACTCCGACGATTTCTTTCCCAATCTCCGCGACAAGAAAAATTCGGTTATTAGCCTTATGTGCTGCTTCAACAAAGGCTTCTTCTTCCTTTTTTGTCATCGTAAATTCACCTTCAGTAAAAGTTAAAAAATCACTTTCTCCAGCAATTTGATTTAGATATTTAATCAAATCAGACGCGTCTGGTTTCTTCCCTTCACGGATGCATAGCGCTTCGCCGTTTTTTAGCACATATTTTTTTGAAGTGAATTTCATACTTTAAATGTTATCCAATAGCTTTTTCCATTTCCATTTCAATGAGACGGTTCATCTCCACTGCGTATTCCAGGGGCAGTTCCTTCACAATGGGGTCGATGAAACCGTTCACAATCATGGCCAGCGCTTCGTCCTCGCTGAGCCCACGACTTTGTAAATAAAAGAGTTGTTCCTCGCTGATTCGTCCAGTGCTCGCCTCGTGCCCAATCGACACGTCGTCTTCGTTGATGCGCATCACGGGGTAGGTGTCGCTGATAGATAGGTCGTCCAAAATCAAACTGTCGCAGCGCACTTGCGATTTTGCGCCCGTCGCACCTTTATTAACCTGCAAAAGTCCGCGGTACACATTGCGCCCTCCGCCCTTGCAAATGCTCTTCGTCAAAACCGTTGAAGTGGTGTCCGGAGCCAAGTGAATCACTTTCGCGCCCGTATCCTGAATCTGCCCGGCGTTCGCAAAGGCCACACCCAGGTGATCCGCGTGCGAACCACGTCCGCGCAAAATGGAGCAGGGGTAAAGCATGGTTCGTCCGCTGCCCAAGTTTCCGCCCACCCATTCCATGGTGGCGTCTTCATCCACCACGGCGCGCTTTGTGTTCAAGTTGTACGTGTCTTGCGACCAGTTCTCCACGCTCGAATAGCGAAATTTCGCCCCAGGTTTCACAAAGATTTCCACACAACCCGCGTGCAGGGAAGTGCTGCCGTATTTGGGCGCGCTGCATCCTTCGATATAATGCCCCTCCGCGCCTTCTTCAATAATGATCAACGTGTGCTCGAATTGCCCCATGCTCTTGGCGTTCATGCGGAAGTAGGCCTGGAGTGGAGCCGTTACTTTCACTCCTTTGGGAATGAACAAAAAGGTTCCTCCGGACCAAACCGCGCCGTGCAGAGCCGCGAATTTGTGGTCGTGCGAAGGCACGAGCTTCATAAAATACTGTTTCACCAAATCCGGATATTTTTGCAGCGCCACATCCATATCTTCAAAAATCACTCCCACGCTTTCCCATTCCTCCTTGAGTTTGTGATACGCATTCACGGAGTCGTACTGTGCGCCCGTTCCGGCCAGCACTTTACGTTCTGCCTCGGGAATTCCCAAACGTTCAAAAGTTTTTTTAATATCGTCCGGCACGTCTTCCCATTTGGTCGCATACCCCTTCATGTCGTTAGGCGCCGCATAATAAATAATGTCATCAAAATCAATATGCGAAAGCTCCACACCAAAGGTGGGCAATTTCAACTCATACCATTTTTCCAGCGACTTCAAGCGATGCTGGAGCATCCACTCCGGCTCGTTCTTATCCTTCGCGATTCGTCGAATCAGAGCCTCACTCAGGCCCTTTTGCGCGTTTTGTGCATAGCCCTGTTCATTGTGGCCATCAAAGACGCTCCGGTCGAGATCTTCAAGATAATCGAGTGCCGTCATTTCAGTACTTTTAGGGGATTTTTTTCGCTGAGCAACTTGCGAACATAATCATACCCTTCTTCCTCGAGTTTAGCAGCCAGTTCCTTGCCTCCGCTCATCACAATTTTTCCGTCCATCATGATGTGGATGTAGTCGGGCTTTAAATATTTCAGCATGCGCTCGTAGTGCGTCACCATCAACAAACTTTGATCGGCTTTTCTCACCGCTTCAATCGCGCCACAGATCGTCCTCAGGGCATCGATATCCAAACCAGAATCCGTCTCATCCAAAATAGCCAATCGTGGTTCCAGTAGAGCCATCTGCAAAACCTCCGCTTTTTTCTTTTCTCCTCCAGAAAACCCTTCATTCGTATTTCGAGTCATGAAAGCCTTAGAAAGTCCTACGAGATTCATCTTCTCCTGCAGCAATTTCTTGAAATTATAGAGAGGCATTGCCTTAAAATCCTTATCGCGGCCTTTGTTTATGGCGTTGTACGAAGCTCGTAAAAACGAAACCAT
>CAYHHJ010000111.1:0-3914 GCA_964356405.1 uncultured Candidatus Peribacteria bacterium
AGGTTCCCGCCGATGCTCGGCTCTTTGAATGCAATCAACTCTACACTATAGAAGCGAGCCTAACGGAAGAAAGCCAGCCGACCGAAAAAACCGTTGAGCCTGTGAAGAAAGTGAGCAGCTTAGGCGACTTAAAAAACTGCGTGTTCATGGGAACGGTGATCAGCCAAGGTCACGGCATAGCGGTAGTGCTCGAAACCGGAATGCAGACTGAATTTGGAAAAATAGCCCACATGGTACAAAGCCAGACCAGCGAAGCCACTCCCCTTCAAAAACAACTCGACCACTTAAGCAAAATCCTAGCCCTCCTTGTGCTGGGCGTGGCCATTTTGATGTTCCTACTTTCTTTATTAACCGGTCGCGATTTAGTGGAAATGCTGCTGCTCAGCATCAGCCTGGCAGTAAGCGTGATTCCCGAGGGTTTACCAGCCGTGATCACTCTAACTTTGGCCCTGGGCGTGCAACAAATCGCCAAAAAAAACGCCATCATCCGCAAACTCGCGGCGGCAGAAACGCTGGGCAGTGTGAGCACTATTTGCACGGACAAAACCGGAACTCTGACGCAGAATCAAATGACGGTAAAAGTGCTGTGGATCAACGGACGCCAAGTAGACATTCCAGGAATTGGCTACGAACCCAAAGAAGAGTTTCCCGTGGACTCAGCGGAATTGGAACTTTTACTCCGTGCGGGGGCACTCTGTAACAATTCAGCCCTAATCCAAACAGGTAAAAATTGGGGCATTTCGGGAGACCCAACCGAAGGCTCGCTGCTCACACTCGCTCGTAAAGGTGGCCTCAATATAGATGCCCTGACTAAAAAATATCCGCGAAAGGAGGAACTGATTTTTGATTCCATTCGAAAAAGAATGTCTACTTTGAACGATGGCGTGCTTTACACCAAAGGAGCACCGGACACCATTTTAGAAGTGTGCACTCATATTCAAATGGAGGGGAAAATAATAAAAATGGACGCGACACAAAAGAAACTTCTGCATAAAGAGATAGAAAATCTGGCCAGTCGTGCCTTTCGAGTTCTGGGCTTTGCCTACAAAAAAACTACGACGGCCAAGGAAGAAAATATGGTTTTCTTGGGACTCGCCGCCCTCATCGACCCACCTCGGGCTGAGGTCAAAGAGGCTATTCAAATCTGTAAAAATGCGCACATTCGAACTGTGATGATCACGGGCGATCACGCACTAACGGCCATGGCCGTTGGAAAAGAAATTGGTCTTTTTGAAGAAGGAGATTTGATTGTGACCGGCGCTGAGCTCGAAAAAATGACCTTCCGCAAACTGTGCAGCATTGTGGAAAAAGTGAGTATTTACGCTCGCGTGAACCCAGCGGACAAAGTGAAAATACTCAAGGCTTTGAAAGAAAAAGGGCACACCGTTTCCATGACGGGCGACGGAGTGAACGACGCTCCCGCACTCAAACAAGCCGACATCGGTGTGGCCATGGGCATCACCGGAACCGATGTTTCTAAGGAGGCCAGCGACATGATTTTGATGGACGATAATTTCGCCACCATTGTATCGAGTGTTGAGACTGGAAGGACCATTTACCGAAACATAAAAAAGTTCGTACGCTTCCTTTTAAGCGCTAATTTTTCGGCGGTGATTTTAGTGTGTGTCACCTTTTTATTGAACGTGCCGATTCCTTTTTTGCCGCTTCAAATCTTGTGGGTGAATCTGCTCACGGATGCCTTCCCTGCCTTGGCCCTAGGGATAGACACACCGGAGGACGACATCATGACTTTGAAACCACGCGACCCTAAACAAAGCATATTTAAAGACCTCCTGAGCTTCAGCATTCTGGCTGGATTCCTTTCTTCTGCCTCTTCACTCTACCTCTACTTTGCACACATAAATGCTTACACCATTGAGCACACTCGCACCTTGGTTTTCACTAGTATCGTGGTTTTTGAACTCTTACTCGTATTCGCCATTCGCTATAAAGACAAACATTACTTCACCGGTTTCTTTAAAAACAAGCTTCTGCTGCTAAGCGTGCTCTTTAGCTTAGGACTCCAAGTACTAGGGATCTACCTACCCTTCTTTCAAACCGTGCTGCAAACCCACCCCCTCAGCGTGAATGATTGGCTGCAAATAGGAGGACTTTCAGTGGCTTGCATGGTCATCATTGAGATCTGGAAACGCTTCCAACCCAAATCAACCACGGTCTGATGCATCTACAAATCAAAGTCATTCCGCGAGCCAAGAAAACAGAATACGTCACCACCATGAGCGACGGTACTTTAAAGATCCGTCTCAAAGCCGTGCCGGAAAAAGGCCGCGCCAACGAGGAGCTCATTCGCTTTCTCGCCGAATCCCTGCACCAAAGCGCGGATGACATCGAAATCATAAGCGGCTTTTCAGATGCTCGAAAATTAGTTAGAATTCCAGACCTATCCTCTATCCCCTGGTGATGTACGCAAAAAAACGTCTCGGCCAAAACTTTCTCCACGACTTGGGGGTGCTCAGTAAGATCATGGAGACCAGCGAACTCAGCGAAAAAGACACCGTGGTTGAAATTGGGCCCGGACGGGGGTTTCTTACCGATGAACTGGTTAAAAAAGCTGGCCACGTGATTGCCGTGGAACTAGACGACGACCTCATCCCTGGGCTAAAAGCCGGGTATCTCACCAACAAAAATTTCACCCTCGTGCACCAGGACGCCCTCACTTTTGTACCACCCAGCGAGCCGTACAAGCTCATCGCCAATATTCCCTATTACATCACCTCTCCTATTCTCAATCACTTTTTAATTGAGCAATTCACCGATGGAAATCCGCCCACTCTGCTGGTGATCATGGTTCAAAAAGAAGTGGCGGAAAAAATCGTAGCGAAGAAAGGGAAACACTCGGTGCTCTCCTTGCAGGTGCACCTTTTTGGCGACCCCGAAATGGTCTGCATCGTGCCCAAGCAAGCCTTTCGCCCCGTGCCACAAGTGGACTCTGCCGTGATTAAAATTCGCGTCCGCCCCGAGCCAGCCATCAAAGGCGATCTTAAAAAGCTGATCTGGCTTTTCCACATCAGCTTCGCCCAAAAGCGCAAAAAACTCACCAACAACCTTTCGGCTGCGCTGCGAAAACCCACCACGGAAATCCGCGACATCCTGACCAAACTTGAAATAAACCCAGACACTCGCGCCGAGGACCTCACACTGCCAGAATGGCAACGCCTCTTTAACGAACTTGGTTGAGCTCCGTGTTCATTTTTTGCGCCGCTGCACGAGCTGCCTCAGCATAATTGCGACCCTCTTTGTCGTCACCCTCAGCATAAGCATAAATGATTCCACGCGCACTCACCACCAAGGCTCCGAAACCATTTTCATCGAAGCAAGGTTTGGTGTCCGCCGCCGTTCCACCCTGCGCGCCATAGCCCGGCACCAAGAAAATCGACTGTGGCATGATTTGACGAAGTTTCGCAGCCTCCGCAGGATACGTAGCTCCCACCACCGCTCCCACAAAACTGTATCCACATTCACCAACGCCATCTCCTCCCCACGATTCCACAAAATGCCCCATTAGGGCCGCGATGCTCATTTTTTCATCTGCAGTGATGCGTTCCTGCAAATCTCCGCTGGACGGATTGGATGTGCGCACCAGAACAAAAATTCCTTTCCCTTCTTCCTGGCACGCTTTCAAAAATGGTCGAATGCCGTCAAAGCCCAAATATCCATTCACCGTGAGCGCATCCACTTCGCACGACATAATCTTTTCTCCAAAAACGGTCGTGCCTCCTAAAAATGCATTTGCGTACGCTTCCGCCGTTGAGCCAATGTCATTCCGTTTCCCATCCGCAATCACCAAGAGTCCTGCCGCCTTCGCATACTTGCACGTCTCTTCAAAAGCCCAGATTCCGTCGTGGCCCAGCTCCTCATAAAACGCGAGTTGTGGCTTCACCGCAGGCACCAAA
>CAYHHJ010000112.1:0-3898 GCA_964356405.1 uncultured Candidatus Peribacteria bacterium
GAGCCCATACTTCTGTCTGGCGCCCACGCTCTTGCCAGTCTTGTTTAAACTCAACCCGACGAACCGCCGCTTGCGCAATTTCGATGGCTTCGGCATCTGAAATATCAGGATAAGCTGCTCGAACAGCACCGAGTACTGCGGCTTCAGCAAATGCAGGCAGGCGGGGTGGTGCCATATTAACCTCAGCAATTCGATCAAAACTTTCTCTAAAGGCCACTCGTTCTGCCTGCTTTCTAGTGAAGTTTGTGTCGCCGGCACGGGCCATGGCGTAAGCTGCCATACCTTCCGGATCGCTTTCTCCTGCAAGACGGTGTTCTACATCAGCACGAAGGAGATCTTCATCGTGAACACCTTCCATTTGTTTGCGAATATAGCGAATAATCCCCAAGTCCACGAGTCGTTTGTCCCATCCGGCTTGTTCGGTGCCGGGCACATACGCTTTTACGGTATTCTTTAGATGTTTGGCGTTGCGGGCTTTCACCACTTCAGCGGCGCGGTTGCGTTCCAGAGCGTCGGCCTGGGCTTCAGCGGCGCGGTACAATTGATCCATGTCGCGGTCACTTCTTGTAAAAGTAATCATGCCTGACGGTGCACGGTAGTTTTCGTACGTTGCAAACAAGCGCTGGTGAATATCACTTCTAGTGCTACCTGCGGCACGCTCGGTTAAAATGCGCTCAGCCTCGTTGTTTCTTTCTAGCATGCGGTATAAAGTCCAATATACTTTTTGAACGTCTTGGGCTTCACGAACCGCCACCGTGGCTAGCTCACGAATACCTACTACGGGGAAATCGTCGATGAGTCTTTGTTCCACTTGACCTGCATCGCGACCCAGTTGATACAAGTCGTAGCTTGCCCCCACTACGAGTCCCATCTCGTTTGCTCTTCGTACCAATTCTGCATCTTTAAGTTTTTCTCGTTTAGCGCTTACTTTTTCAGCTTCTTCGAAAGCGGCTTGTAGAATTTCACTGATTTCATTGGTGCCGCGCTCTATTTCTACGCCACCTATTGTCTCCCTTCGTAAACGTGAACGCAGGCCTGAACGAATCGTTGCTTCTTCGTTTCCTCGCGCTAAACCGTTGGAGATTTCCGTACCTAAGTCTAGCCGATTGGCCGTAACTAAGGCAGAATTTAGGTTGTGCTCATGGCTTCTCGCCTGCACCAGTGCCGCCTCAATAAGATCGCTCAATTTCTTCTCCGTGGAGAACTCAGCCATTAAGGTTCTGCGAATGGCTTCGTCAGACTCCCCTTCTTGGAGATTGTATCTCACCATGCTCACCATTCCATTGTCACGAACTCGAACGTTGAGTGAACCTAAACCTTCCCTTTTTCGTGCTTCGTAAAGGGCAAGACCCTGGGTCATGGCAGAGTCCATGATTTCGTCCACTTCCCGTTCGCTACGATCAATTCTGAACCCATCTGGAGTAGGGTATTCTACGTAATCTGCACTCAAGTCGGCTTCAATTTCATCTTCGGTAGCTCCGGTTCTCAATCTGTCAGCGACCAATTTTGCTAAGGATCGCGCTTTCACCAAAGCTACGGCAAGGGCTTTATTTTTCTTATCGTCCACGGCTTCCTTTAAAGCCACACGAGTGAGTTCTGGCAGATTGGCGGTTCCTCTAAATTCAGTTTCAAAAGCAGTTGCCACGACTGCCGGGGTGGCTCCTTCTTGTTCTAACATTACGCGGGCCCGGCTCACCATTCCGTTTTGACGAACAATGTGAGGGGTATTTCCCACTTTTTCATTGGCGTAGTCCACCGCTCCTTTCACGGCTCCTTTTACACGGGCGGCCCGAGCGGCTTTATTTGCTCGAATGGTTTCAAGGGCTTCGGCGCGTTCAAAGGCAATGGTCAAAATGGATTGTACTTCGCCTTCGCTTCGGGCCATTCGTCGGCCGGGTACCATTACAAGGCTTGGATGGAGGTCAATTCTAATGTTAGTAGGATCCTCTCCTGCTTCCAAGCGAGTGACTATGGCGGCGTCCAACTTGAATTGACTCACCGTGCCGTAGTCTTCGGCTTTGTTTTTTTTGTCATCTTGAGCTTCACGGATGGCCACCTGAACCAGGTGCTCTAGGTCAGGAAGTCCATGAAATTCTGCGTTCAATTCATCGGCAATAGCAGCAAGGGGCTCGTTGGTTTCTAAGCCCTTCCGAGCCACGCTCACCATCCCATTTTTTCGTACAGTTAGACCTGTTAATCCAAGCCCCTCTCGTGCATCTTTGGTCGCATCGGCTGTTGCCTTAAGAACCCTTCCAGCAATCCCCGCGATGGTTTTTGCTCCTTCACGAACATTGGTTTCCAAATCGGTTGGTGGCGCAGTGTCCAAAAGCACAAAGAGGCCGGCATCGTTGATTTGAACTCGATCGGCTTTGAAGCGTTCACCAAATTTCTTTTCTATTGCTTGTGCAACCTGGCGTATTTCATCTGGTTTCGCATCAATAAAATCAGTGGCACCCACTTCCTTCACGGTCAGAGTTCCATCTGTTATCCAAAATTCGGCCCCATTCGCAAAAGTTCCACGGCAATTCCCGATCACTCGGTCACGACCTATCTGTAGATCTCCTTCGTGCTCCGTAACTTCTATTTTCCCATTGGCCATACGAGCTTTTTAGATTTATCTAGATAGTATAGCAGAAAATTGCATGGCCGGCAAGGGTAGCATCAGGAGTGGGAACTTGGCAACGGAGGGCTTCTTTGCTAACGTAAAAACATGAGCCTACTCGCTGCCCCTCAAATTGACCGAATGTGGAAGTTTTTTGCCCCCATTTTTGTGCTGGCCCTGGGCGCGGATCAGGTAAGTAAAGAATGGGCGGCTTCCCATCTGAGCCTCGAACAAAGCAGCGACGTGGGTTTGGCGCTGAGCCACAACGACGGGATTGTATTTGGCTTCGATCTGCCGCTGGTGGTGATTTACTTTCTCACGGTGGGAATTTTGGCGCTGGGCACGTACTTGGTGGTTCAAAACAAGCTCTGGCGTGACCACTGGCATTTGGCCGGCCTCGCCCTGCTCCTCGCGGGCGCACTCGGCAATCTCTTCGATCGCATCCGTTTTGGCTACGTTATCGATTTCATAAAAGTGTACTGGTGGCCCACGTTCAATATTGCCGACGTATGCATTGTGCTCGCCGTGCTGGTATTTGCGTGGGACGCGCTATTCCGTGGTGAGGGGGCGGAGAAGCTTTAATTGAAATAAGTCTTCACAGCAAATTTGTACTGATCGATGAACAAGTCCTTAAAGGCAACTGCGCTGTTTTGTTCGTAGAATAAAATGACCGCTTTTTTATAATCTGATTCGTCTACGCTGCGATAGGAGAGCGGGCAAATGTCATGGGCGATTAAGATGGCATTTGCAACGATGCGTGAAGTCCTCTTATTCCCGTCTTCAAAAGGCTGCATGTAAGCAATCATCAAAAGGGCCATCAATGCTTTTTGGAATGGGTTTTTCTCCTTATTTATAGCTTCAATCAATTGATCCAAGGCTTCTCTAATTTGAAATGAATTGTCGAGGGGTCGGTAGCGAGTTCCTGTGATTCCAACCAATCTTTTACGGATGCCAAAGGGCACGCCCATTTTATCAATCAAAAGATGATGAAGCTCTTCAATGGTGCGTAAGGAAACTTTTTTGAATTCATTTTTATAACTAAAAATATAATCCAAAGCTGTTTTGTGGTTGAGAATCATTTGAGCTTCTTCCAAGTCGTGCCCTGCTGCCTGTTTATGCTCTTTAATGAGAATTTCTGTATCTATAAGCGAATAGGTGTTGCCTTCAATTTGTGAAGACTTCCAAGAGAGTTCAATACTCAGCCTCTCCCATTCTTTTTTGAGGGCATGGGGTTCATATTTTTTGATGTTTTTTAAATAAGCTTCGTTCAATCTTTCCATTGCCTCTTTTTCTTCC
>CAYHHJ010000113.1:0-3894 GCA_964356405.1 uncultured Candidatus Peribacteria bacterium
AGCAAAAATTGCTTTCGATTTTTGGGATGGAAGGGATTGAATTCACTGCGGTTTTTATATGCCCTCACACTGTAGAAGAAGGCTGTCTGTGTCGCAAACCAAAGCTGGGATTGGTGGAGATATTTTTGACAGAATATGAAGTCGATTTTGAGGCGTCTTTTATGTACGGAGACCGTGAAACGGATCGTCAATTTGCCAAGAACCTGGGTATTCGCTTCATCAAAGCGAAAACGAATCAACCCTGCCTTTTAACCCCATCTTTATGAAGACTCGTATTGCTACCATCACACGTGACACACAAGAAACTCAGGTCACTGTTTCCATCAACCTGGACGGGACCGGGCAGTATGAAGTGGATACCGATGGAGGTTTTTTGAACCACATGCTTGAGCTCTTCTCTAAGCACGGTCTTTTTGACTTAAGAATCACCGCTCGAGGGGATATTAAATTTGACGATCACCACCTCATAGAAGATGTGGGTATTGCCTTAGGGAAAGCCATCAAACAAGCAGTGGATGATAAAAAAGGGATTCGCCGTTATGGATTTATGCTACTCCCCATGGATGAGGTTCTTGTGGCGTGTGCCACGGATCTTTCCGGTCGCTATAGCTTTGAGACCAATTACGTTCCCGTGCGCGAGAAGATAAATGATTTTTCGACGGAAATGGTGAAACACTTTTTTAAGTCCCTTGCCCTTAATGCGGAAATGAATCTACATTTTCAATTCTTGAATTCCGGTGAAAATGAACACCACCGAGTTGAAAGCATGTTCAAGGCTTTTGCACGATCCCTTCGAATGTCCTGTGAATACGATGAACGTGCTCGTGACCAAATTCCCTCAACGAAGGGGAAACTCTAACTCTTTTCTATGATTGTTATCGTTGATTACAAAGCAGGCAATGTCACTTCCCTCATGAATGCACTCACAACACTGGGTGCTCAAGTTGAAGTGAGCTCGAATCCTGAAGTGGTGAAACGAGCCGACAAAATCATTTTTCCCGGCCAAGGTGCCTCCGGTGCAGGAATGACCGCTTTAAAAGAGCGGAACTTGGTGGAAGTTTTGCAAAAAACCACTGTTCCTTTTTTGGGGATTTGTTTAGGCATGCAACTGCTTTTCAACTACTCCGAAGAGGCCGATACTCAGTGCCTTGGCATACTCCCCGGCCGTGTTGAACGATTTAGAAATACGAGCTTAAAAATACCTCAAATGGGTTGGAACATGGTGAAGCAAGTCGGTGACTCCCGGCTCTTTAAAGGCGTAGCTGATGAAACTTTTTTCTACTTTGCAAATTCCTACCGAGTCTCTCTCAACGAGTCGATCACCGGGCTTGGCCTTTATGGAGAACCCTTCTGTGCCTCCATTCAGAAAGATAATTTTTATGGCGTGCAATTCCACCCCGAAAAGTCCGGGCCAAACGGACTCAAAGTACTGTCTAACTTTCTTGCATTATGAATATAATTCCTGCGATTGATTTGATTGATGGATACTGTGTGCGTCTAAAACAAGGCGACTACGCACAGCAAACCACCTATGAGCTCTCCCCTGAGACAATGGCCCTGCTTTTTGAGCGCATGGGCTACTCTTGGTTGCACATCATTGATTTGGATGGTGCACGAGACGGAAGAGAAATTAATTTTGAAACAGTTCGAAAGATTCTTTCTAAAACCGGCTTAAAAGTTCAGTTGGGTGGAGGCATCCGAAGTCTTGAACAAATAGCCAAATGGCTTGAACTCGGCGTTTCCAGAGTTCTCGTTGGCACCCTTGCTGTTGAAAATCCAGCTGTGATTGAAGCAGCCATTCGCCGTTTTGGATCTGAAAAAATTGTGGTGACAATGGATGTCCTTGATGGAGTCATCAAAACACGTGGATGGAAAAAATCGAATGCTCTTTCCGTGGAAAGTTTCGTTGAAAATATGATTGCACTGGGTGTGCGTCAATTGTTCTGCACTGATATTTCCAAGGATGGAATGAGCGAAGGCCCCAATGTGGAGCTTTATTCTCAACTAGTGAAAAACTATTCCTCTGTTTCTTGGACTGCAGCAGGTGGAATTCGCAGCCTTTGCGATAGGAATGCTCTGGAGAATCTTGGCATCTCTTCCGCAATAATAGGTTCTCTATTTTATGAAGGTTCCCTGCTCACAAAACGCATCATTCCCTGCCTGGATGTAAAAGACGGACAAACTGTTAAAGGGATTTGTTTTGATGATTTAAAACAAGTGGGTGATCCCGCTGAGCTGGGTAAACGTTACGCGGAAGAAGGCGCTGATGAACTGGTTTTTTTGGACATCAGTGCGTCAAAAGACAAGCGTAAAACTATGCTGAGTTGGGTTGAAAAAGTTGCGAAATCAGTACACATTCCGTTCACTGTTGGAGGCGGCATTTCAAGTCTTGAAGATATTCGTGCCGTACTGGGCACGGGTGCCGATAAAGTTTCACTCAACAGTGCTGCCGTGAAAAATCCTCAACTCATCAATGATGCCTCCGCAGCTTTTGGGTCTCAGTGTGTTGTGGTGGCAATCGATGTAAAAAAAGTGGGAGACCGTTGGGAAGTTTTTGTGAATGGAGGAAGCGAAGCGACCGGGTTGGAACTTGTGGCTTGGGCCAAAGAAATGGAGCGCAGAGGCGCTGGAGAAATTCTCCTCACCTCCATGGATCGAGACGGGACAAAACAAGGTTTTGATCTGCCTTTCTTGGAGGCCATAAAAGCGAATATTACGATTCCTGTGATCGCTTCAGGGGGAGCCGGATCTATTGCTGACTTTGTGGAACTTTTCCAAAAAGGCTTGGCGGATGCGGCACTTGCCGCCAGTATTTTTCACTACGGAGAAATCTCTTTAACTTCTCTCAAAAAAGCTCTTTTCTCTTATTCCATAATGACTCGACTATGATTGATATCAATACACTGGCTTTCAACAAAATGGACGGACTCCTTCCGGCTATCATCCAAAATGCAAAAGACGGCACCGTACTCATGCTTGGTTACATGAATCGAGAGGCATTGGAGAAAACCCTTGCCGAAAAAATCGTGATTTTCTATAGCCGTTCTCGACAAGAACTCTGGAAAAAAGGTGAAAGCTCCGGACACTTTTTAAAACTCATCGACATTAAGGAAGACTGCGACCGAGATGCTCTTTTAGTGCTCGTGGAACCTCAAGGTCCCACTTGTCACTTAGAACGAAATTCCTGTTTCAATACTTCTTTTGGAGGAACTTTTTTGACTCAACTTTTTGAACTTATTGAAAAAAGAAAATCCGAACGTCCGGCTGGATCGTATACCGTGTCTTTGCTCGATGCCGGGCTGCCCATGATCCTGCAAAAAGTGAATGAAGAATGTGTGGAAGTTCAACACGCCGCACGCAAAGAAAGCCTGGAACGACTTCAAGAAGAAACGGCGGATCTTCTCTACCACCTTTGGGTGCTTCTGGCCTTTAAAAATATAAACTTGGATTCTGTTTTGCAAGTGCTCCAAACTAGACTAAAATAGTCTCATGAAGAAGCAAAGAGACCTTGACGATGCTCGTCTGGATGCGTTGTACCAAGGTATCCTTAAACTTAAAACCGTGAAAGAGTGTCGGGCTTTTTTTCGTGACTTGTGTACTTTGGGTGAGCTGCAGGAGTTTTCGGAACGCTTTGAAGTGGCCAAGTTCATTGACGAGGGGGTCTCCTACCGCGAAATTGCTACTCGAACCGGCGTGAGCACCGCCACCGTCACACGAATCGCCCAATGGCTCAACCATGGCGAAGGAGGATATCGATTGATCATCGACCGACTAAAAAAAGACAGGTAGCCAGAAGATTGCTAAACTGCCGGTTTTCTGCTATACTTATCAGATAAAAATAAACATAAAACGTATGGCTGAAGGGACTATTCCCGCAACCGGTAGCGAAAAAGG